>NZ_JBWYIW010000010.1:0-128114 GCF_056779915.1 Acinetobacter sp. ANC_7513 | reverse complement strand
AATTTCTACCAATTATCAATGATAATATATATCGATCAATCAACCAGTAAAAATCCACACAAGTTGTTCTTCATAATCTCTTAATGATCTTTCTAACATCTCGTCAATGCTAGAAGCTGGACTCGAAACACTTAACAACTCAGCAACCTGCTTCGTTCGTTTCCGTGTATCTCGTCGGTATGGGGTGCATTCTATAGATTTTTTCTTTCCTTGCAACCCCTTATTTAAACAAAAACTCATGCATGTTTATTTTTTAATCAAATTTATGTTTTTTACACTAAAAAATACACAAAAACGATTAATTAAATTAAAAAACCCCAATTAAATTAGGGTTTTTCAGATCAAAAAGCTCTAAATCTTATTCTATGTATTTTTGAGTACTATAATATGAAGTAGGTAATTTTCGAATTGTTTTTATTTCTTGATCACCATCTATTGAATTTAAGTAATTTAAGAATGCTTCTGCATAGTCCAATCCAACATCTATTCGACGATCACCTGTAATTTTTTTCAATGTATGATAGTAATCAGCCCCATCAGCTAAAAAATTGATAGTCACAATTTTATATGACTGATTTAAATCTAATGGCATGAGCTGGTCAGACCCATTTCTGACTTGAATATTTGTAATACGCTTTCCAATAGGCTGCGTCATATCAACTTGCCAAGTTAATCCAGCCGTATACGGATAACTTCCAGTATTCTTTTGTTCAATCACGCCTGAAATGGCATCTTCAAGCGTATTTTTAATTTCTTGACCAGTCATATTCAATTGAACGAGCGTATTTTTGAAAGGTAAGACTTGGTAGACATCTGCTACAGTGATATTTCCTTTCGCCAAATCAACTCTTACTCCACCTGCATTCTGAAATGAAATATCAGCATTAAAATATTCTTTGCCTTGTTTAAGAAATGCTTCGGCAACCATTTGTTGAATATCACCACCATGGGCATCGACATGCGCATTCAAATTACACACATCACCTAAAGATGATCGTGAGCGATCAAATTGAGTTCCCGGCACACGTCTTGAACATAAATTATCAAATGCCTGCCCAACAACTTTAGCTGCAAATAATTTTTTAGATTGCTTATAGGGCTCTAAGACACTCAAAATATTTTGATCTTCTTTAACAATATAAAAAGGAGCTCGCTCTTTTTCGAATTGATGTTCTATATATTTTATTTCTTGATCACTGACTCTTTCATTATTTTGCTTACGTTTAAAATCATCGCCAATTAATACATGCGGTGTGCCCACACAACTTTGAACCGCACCATCTGCATCAAATTTTACGTTAAGTTCACCAACCACATAACTGTATTGCCATGCTTGAGCAACACAAACAGTTTCGCCATTTTTATTTTTCAGTTGTAATGGGTAGGCAGCGACAGGAGACATACCATACTTTTCTAAAATATGAGGTCCAAACAATGTGTGAGAGTCGCCTCCAATTATCACATCCACATCCGTAAGTTCTTGTGCTAATTTTTGATCTAGTTCATAGCCTACATGTGTTTGTAAAATAATTTTTTTAAATCCCTGTTTTTTGAGTTGATTAATCTCATTTTGAGCTACTGTAATTTCATCTCGGAATAATGTGTCTTGATCTGGTTGAGAGGAGTTTTTAGTTTTTGATGCAATGGTGAGCCCCACAACCCCATATTTTTCCCCATCCCGCTCAAGAACAATAGATTTTTGAATCCGATCTGTCTGATATAAAGGTGAACTCACCCCAAATTCAACATTTGCAGAAAGAATCTCTGTTTGCTCTATACAGTGTCCTTCGTCTAAAAAACCAATAAAATCTTTTAAGCCTTGATCTTTTGCATCAAATTCATGATTTCCCAAGGTAAAAGTATCAAAACACACTGTATTCATCATTTCAGCGTCAGCTTTTCCATTTGAGAGGTTATAATACAAATCTCCTGTTATCGCATCACCAGCATGAATTTTCATTACATTCGGATGATTTTCTGCCATTAGATTCATAAATGTTGCTACACGAGAAAATCCACCACGCGAAACGACTAGTTGTTCTTCACCATGACCTAAATCAAAATTAAAGCTAAGCTCTTCAGCATCTAAATGGGAGTGATGGTCATTAATATGAAGAATTTTTAACTCTGAGAGTTGTGTAATATTAGGGTTGGATTTTTGGTCATCTCCACCACAACTACTTAGCAATAACGATGTCGTTAATAGAAGACCTGTTATTTTTATCTTGTTCTTCATTTGAATACTCCTTTTTTAAACCAAGAGTATTCAACGAAGATATGACATTATGATGGTGGATTTATGACACTTTATCGAAATGACTGATTTTATATTTTTCCGCAAATCGCTCAGCTAATGCCGTGATGGTCAAACTCGGATTAACACCAACATTCACAGGAATCGCACTTCCATCAACCACATATAAGCCTTGATAGCCAAAAACCTGATGATTAGAGTCAATCACACCTTTAGAGGAATCTTCAGCCATAACTGCACCACCCAATATATGCGCTGTAACAGATAAGTGCCCCATACTTTCCAATATATTATTCTGTGCTTGACCACCACTTACTTCAGCAAATTTTTCCGCAGCTTCATTTGCTAACGGTATAAAAGACGGCGCTCTTTCTCCAACTGAAACCTGCGTTTTCAAAAAACGCCTAAAACCTCTAAGTGCAGTACGTCCATATACAAATCGTAGTTGATTGTCTGCCTGTTGCATGACGGTTAATACAGTGACACGTTTATGCCAGTTTTTAGAACGCCATGATCGAGTTGAAACAAAGGGGTGCAGAAAAAAATGCTTTAAAACATGGAGTGCACGTTTTACAGGTTGATCGCCATTGACCAGTGGTCCCATATAAAACTTCATAAACTCATAACTTGCTGGAAATCGATTCTGAGTAATATGTGTTTTGTCATCTGCATGAAAATGACTGGAAATGGTCGTCCCTCTCGTTAAATCTATTGTTTTATCATTATTAGAGATTGCAACAATCGCCTCACTATTGGTTCGAATATGCTCACCTAACTGACCAGAAATATTCGGTAAGGTTTTGTACACTTCTCTTGAAGCAAACAGAATTTCAACGGTTCCTATAACACCTGCGGATAAAATGACCTGTTTCGCAGAGTAATCTTGTTTTTCTTTGGAGTTAAATGACTGATATGTATGAATGATATATTTTCCATCAACATGTGAAAGATGAGTCACTTTGGTTTCTGGAATAATCTCAACTCCATTGTTCTCTGCAAGATATAAATAGTTTTTATCCAAACTATTCTTCGCACCCTGCGCACACCCCGTTATACAATTTCCGCACTGATTACAGCCTATTCGTTCGGGACCTTGACCATTCAAAAGTGGATCACTCACCCATTGATGAGGATCACCAAAGTAAATTCCCTGTGGTACAGTGTCAAAACTATCTCCAGAACCCATTTTTTCTGCTGTTTGTTTTAACCACTCATCTTGCTGACCTTTATATGGATTTAAACTTACACCTAGCATGGACTGAGCCATCTGATAGTGTGGTTGTAATTCCCTCTCCCAGTCTTCTGACAAATGACTCCAAGTTGGATCACGATAAAACTTTTGACCTGGTTTTAACAACACAGCAGCATAAACAACACTGCCACCACCAACGGCAACCCCTCGAACCACACCCATATGTTGGAATACGTCTTGTGCAAGAAAACCCTTCATCCCTAACGTCGGTGCCCAATTTAAGTATTTAGAACTCCGACTTGCTCGATGTAAATCATCTTCAGTGAGCCTTCTTCCCTGCTCTAGCACAGCTACTTTTAATCCAAGCTCAGACAATCTTAGCGCAGCTACACTTCCACCAAAGCCTGAACCTACAATAATGACATCATATTCAAATTTTGATTTCATACATCACGACTTAGAATAAATGGAAATGAAAAATGCTTTAAAAAAGGAAGATTAATGATAGTCATACATAACATCGTATGTTCATCAAGCTGTCTTAACTCATCAACCACCCAACGCCATGGAATTGGTGCTGTCTTGCCATAATACAAGGCGATCGTTTGTTTTCCATCAATCAAAGACGCCTCTTCAAGACACTCCATTTGAAGCTTTTCACTTCTCTGCCCGCGATTGAGTAAAATATTAGTGACTAAATTTTGATTGATGAATTTTTTCCCAAACCATCCCCCCAATCCACTTAAAAATAAACTCGGTGCTGCAGACACTCTTAACCACCAAGGACCAATAAACTGAGCCTTATATTCTCCTTGTCTCATGGCAAGTGGCGCGGATGAAAGTTGTTGATAGGTTGCCTTAATCGAGGACAACGAAGCAGTGATTAAATGCTCCTTACGGATCATGAATTTCTCCCTCAATGATTTTTGTTTTATTCAGCATGTCCTATGCTTCTTTATGAAATATATCAATCGTTTAAATTTTATTCCACATACATCCTTTGATCGATTGCATAAAAAAAGCCGAATGTATGTCACATCCGGCTTTTAACTCAAATTAATTTCACTTTATTTCTTTAAAAATCCTGATACAAGATTCAACACATTTTGTATATCTGAATTCGCTTCTTGTGGATCGGTCTTATTTGCTTGAGGTGTAAGCGAATCAATAATTTGTGGTAAGACTGAAGAAATCGCACTGTATACATCCTGTTTAGGAACTTGCGCTTCTTGTGCAACTTGCTCTACATCTTGCTGATCAAATAAATTTTGAACCTGTTGCGTGCTGACATTGGCATTTTCGCCAGGACCAGTTGAAACCCAATCATCCACTTGACTCGTCAGACCCTGACCTTTCAGTTGATCAAGTGCACCTTGCAAACCGCCATTTTTTTGAATCCAATTGAGAATTAAAGGAACTACTGCTATTAATAAGGTTTGAGCGTTTAGACCTGATGATTTGCCTACACCACCAGATTGACTACCCGATAAACCACCAAGTACAGATCCCAAAATCCCTCCCAATCCACCTTGTTGTTGGTTTTGATTGGTCTGATTATTTTGTCCCGTTAAACTCTCGAGTACCGAACCAAGTACACCACCCAATCCCGATTGATTAGATTGTGGATTACCACCTAAAGCCTGTTTCGCTAAAACTTCAACGATATTACTTAAATTTGTCATCAAGACACCTTTACATTCTTATTTTCATTGATCAGCATATCGTTAAAAACATGGCTTTGTACATTGAAATTGTTGTGTTTTGATAAACTCAAAGTTTGCCATTACCATCGAAACTTATTCCAATTTTCTGGATTAGCCCAAAACTTAGAATTAAACCAATCTGGCACATGCTTATAATTCAAAATATTGAATTGCCATAAGGCGAAATCTTGCTCTGTATTTTTTTGCTCAATGAGCTGCGTGAATCCCAGACTTCTTAATAATTGTTCATCTGCAATATGACTCAACACGACGATTCTTTTTGCCATTAAATCACGCAGTTTTACCAGCATTTGTGATTTATGATGGGTTGATAGTGTATCCATCTGTTCATTATTTAAAATCACAACACCTAGATCATAGCGTTGCTGAAAAGGAAGCATTAAAAATTCAGTTACGTTAAAATGATTCCATTGGATTGTTTGAGCATAGTCTTGGCTGAGATCCTGACCAAGACATACGGCAGTTTGAATTGGCTGTTCTTTAGATAAATCGTCTAGCATTGACGTGATGACATTTTTCTCAGCCATGAGCTGCACCTTATTTGAGTGAGATTAAAGCATGGAATTACAGGGCATTTGTCATAAAATGCACGCTGGTTTAACCAACCTAAGTGTAACTGAACAACAAACACAACAGGCAAATGTTGAATATAAATTTATTTTAGATCGTTCAGAAATCAATCTCCCGTTCAACTTAGGTCAAGAAATTGAAATTGAATGGACCGGCAAAATTTACTGTGTTTCCTGTGGGAATAAAACACCAAAATCATACTCCCAAGGTCACTGCTTTAAATGCATGAAAACGAAAGCAGCCTGTGATATGTGTATTATGAAGCCAGAAACATGCCATTACCATTTAGGGACTTGTCGTGAAGAAAGCTTTGCTCAAGAAGTATGCTTTCAACCCCATATTGTCTATCTTGCCAATTCAAGTGCATTAAAGGTTGGCATTACCCGTTTAGGTCAAATGCCAACACGTTGGCTAGATCAAGGGGCTACCCAAGCTTTACCTATTATGAAAGTGGGCTCTCGTCGGTTATCAGGACAACTTGAAGTCATGTTTGGTACGCAAGTCGCTGATAAAACAGACTGGAGAAAATTGCTGAAAGGTGAAGCGGAAAAGGTAAATTTGTTAGAGATCAGAGATGAATTGCTCACGGAGTTTGAACCTCAAATTGAAACTATTCGAGATGAGTTCAGCATGAGCCTAGATTTCAATGAAAATGTAGAAATTTTAGAAAACGAACTTCCTCATGAATTCATTTATCCTGTCGATCAATATCCTGAAAAAATTAAATCGCATAACTTAGACAAAACGCCAGTCATACGTGGAAAACTGCACGGTATCAAAGGACAATATCTGATTATGGACACAGGTGTAATCAATATACGCAAATATACGGGTTATGAATTAAAAATTCGTGCTGATTCATAATGCTAAATCAATAAAGCCTCAATATGAGGCTTTTTTTTAAAGGATAGATAGAATTGCGTGCACTGGATCTTCATTTTGATCCGACAATAGTTGCTTGTGCATCGTCAACAATTGCATAGATTGTATTTTTGAGTTTTCGATATTCATCAACAACTCAATCTCATGTGCTAAGTTTTCTGGAGTTGCATCATTCTGGATTAACTCCTGAATTACTTTTTTACCTGCAATAATATTAGGTAAAGAATAATAAGGAATTTTCACTAAAAGTTTCGCAATCCAGTAGGTCAAACTATTTAATTTATAAAAAGTCACCATGGGACGATGCAATAACATCGCCTCAAGTGTTGCAGTACCCGATGCCAACGCCACAATATCACTGGCATCCATGACCATCCGACCTATTTTAGATTCCGCATCAATATTTTCCATTAACTTGATATTATCTCTGAGCCTATCTGGGTAACCTATTAAGATCTGCTCAATTTGTTGTTTACGAGCCTCATTGATGGCTGGAATTAAAAATTGATACTCAGGATATTTTTGATGGACAATCTTCGCTGCATCTAATACAAGCGGCCCTAACTTATCAACTTCACCACGACGACTTCCAGGCAGCAATGCGATATGTTTTTGTGCAGGATTTAAACCAAGCGCCTGCTTTGCATCGAGTATAGGATTTTCCAGCGGTAATTGATTAGCGAGAGGATGTCCAACAAATACCGCTGGCACATTAAATCGATCATAAAAAGTTTTTTCGAATGGGAATAGGCAAAGCACCAAGTCAATTGAGGCTTTAATCCCATGAACACGACCTTGACGCCATGCCCAAACTGAAGGACTCACATATTGAACAGTCTTAATTGGCAACGATTTTTGCTTTATTTTTTTTGCTAAGCGTAAGTTAAAATCTGGTGCGTCAATCCCTATAAAAATATCAACAGGTTGTTTAGTCCATTGATCAACCAAGCCATCTCGAACCGCAAAAAGTTTTTTAATATCTTTTAATACTTCAACAATTCCCATCACCGATAGAATATCCATCGCATAATAGCTTTTAAAACCCTCTGCAATCATTTGAGGACCGCCAATTCCTTCAAATTCAGCATCAATTCCCTGCTCTCGAAAACGACGTATTAATTTGGCGCCTAAGGTATCACCTGAAACTTCACCAACCACAATGCCAATTCTAAGTTTTCGATTTTGCAAATGAATATCCTCTCTCATGCTCTACAAGTATCTTAACATAAGCAGCTCATAACAGATTGAGTTCTTGAAATATCTTAACTTAGCAATGCTTTATCTTATTTTTGAATAAGTAAATGAATAATCAAGACAACAGTATATATTCAAAAATCATAAGATATGCCGGTTTTCTGATAAGTAGCATAAACGATGTACGGTTCTATTGAATATATTTTAGCAGGTGTTTTAGTTGGATTCTGTGTAGGGGTTACTGGCGTAGGTGGCGGCTCACTTATGACTCCTATCTTAATTGGTTTATTTAAAATTGAACCACATATTGCAATTGGTACAGATCTACTTTATGCCGCGATTTCTAAGTTTTGCGGCTCTTTTGTACATGCAAAAAAGCTTAATATTGTTTGGCCCATCGTCATTTGGCTTGCGATCGGAAGTATTCCAGCCTCTTTAGCCACAACTTGGGTTTTAGACAACTATTTGAGTCAATCTACACATTACAAAGCCATTCTCACGATGGTCTTAGGCTTTATGCTGACCATTACTGGTATTTCAATTGTATTCCGTACCCAGGTAGAAAAATTCTTCAAGAAATTTTCCAAAGAAGTTACTGAAGAGGAAGTTGAATTAACTCGAGAAAAATTAAAGCAGAAGCGTTTATATATAGCTTTAATGGGTATTGTATTGGGTATTTTTGTGACCTTATCTTCAGTTGGCGCGGGTGCATTCGGCATTATGGCGCTGATCATCATGTTCCCTAATTTACCTATGATTAGAATTATTGGTTCTGATGTTGTCCATGCAGTTTTACTGACGCTCGTGGCAGGTATGGGGCATATGAATTCAGGAAATGTTGATTTCAATTTATTAATGTGGCTTTTAGTCGGATCGATTCCTGCAATCATCGTTGGTACGTTGGTGAGCTCCCATTTACCAGAAAAAATTATTCGCAAGGTACTGGGTATCACCTTATTTGCCATTGGTGTTAACTTCATGCTTAATCCAGTCAAAGCAAAACCTGTGACCGCACCTGAGGCAGTTATTGAATCCTCAACTCAAGCCCAGTCTTAATTTAATATCATGTTCAAACTATAACCTCAGTGAAGCTGTATATTTCACTGAGGTGAAATTAAATGATTTATTAAATTTAATAATTTTCAAAAATTAAATCATTCTATACAATACAAGTAGAAACTCTGATTAATACCAAAAAGACAATTTCATTACTTTTTTTTATTAAATCCATTCAACTTTTTGATAACAAATGATCTACTGAATCATGCTATATTCAATAGATTGAACATTTTCTTGTAAAAACGAACCAGTGACGGCAATGAATACTTTACAGTCAAATTCTATCACCCAAAACGACATTGATGACGTGAATGTACAAAGCATTCAGCCTCTTGTTACTCCTGCTGAATTAAAAACAGAATTACCGTTAACTGATAATGCATACCAAACAGTCCTAAAAGGTCGTGAAACTGTACGTAATATCTTAGATGGCAACGACAAACGTTTATTCGTAGTCATTGGACCGTGCTCTATTCACGATCCTGCAGCAGCTCATGATTATGCTGATCGTTTAAAAGTTTTAAGCGAAAAAGTGAAAGACACGCTTTATATCATCATGCGCGTGTATTTCGAGAAGCCTCGTACAACAGTGGGTTGGAAAGGCTTAATTAATGACCCTGACATGAATGACTCTTTCAACATTGAAAAAGGTTTACGTTTAGGTCGTAAATTATTGCTTGAACTCAATGAAAAAGGTTTGCCATGCGCAACTGAAGCGCTTGATCCAAACTCTCCACAGTACTACCAAGACTTAATTTCTTGGTCAGCAATCGGTGCACGTACAACAGAGAGCCAAACACACCGAGAGATGTCTTCAGGTTTATCATCTCCAGTCGGCTTTAAAAATGGTACGGATGGTGGTCTCACTGTTGCGACCAATGCGATGCAATCTGTAAAACATGGCCATAGTTTCCTTGGCTTAAATGACCAAGGTCAAGTTTCGGTCATTCGTACTAAAGGCAACCAATATGCCCATGTCGTGTTGCGTGGTGGTAATGGCAAACCGAATTATGATGCTGGCTCTGTAGCAGAAGCTGAAAATGCATTGGCGAAAGCAAAAGTAAGCAACAAGATCATGATTGATGCGAGTCATGCCAATTCTAATAAAGACCCATACCTTCAGCCATTGGTTCTAAAAAATATCACTGAACAAATTTTAGATGGCAATAAATCGATCGTAGGTATTATGGTTGAAAGTCATTTAAAAGGTGGCCGCCAAGATATTCCTGCAAATCTTTGCGATTTAGAGTATGGTAAGTCTGTTACAGATGGATGCATCGATTGGGAAACAACTGAAAAAGTTTTGTTGGAAATGGATGCAGCTTTGAAAGACGTTCTACCACAACGTTAATCAGATTAAACGCCATCACACGATGGCGTTTTTTTATAAGGTTAAATCATGGATCAACTCGAAAAAAAACTAAGCTCAATCCCCCATTTTCAATTTGTTCATGAGCATTTGTTTAGCTCAGGTCAGCCAAACGAAGAACAACTTAAATCAATTAAAGCCTATGGTATCGATACCATCGTTAATCTCGCTTTTAATGATGCTACACCGAACTTAAATCATGAAGATCGCTTAAGTGCTGAAATTGGTCTTAACTACATCCAAGTCCCTATTGATCCAGAATTTCCACATGACGATCAATGTTTATTTGTGCTGGATCTGATCGACCATCTCGTTAAAGAGAAAATGGTCTGGATACATTGCACCGAAAATCATCAATGTAGTTCATTAATCTATCTGTACCGACTACATTATATGAATATGGATTTACCTACTGCACATGAGCTATTACACCAAGTATGGGAACCCAACAACACTTGGACTGGCTTAATGCACGCGGTCGGCTTACAGTTGCAAGGACGTAAAGCTACTCAAGAACTGCAAGCCTCTTTGATGAAAGCGCAAAACTTTGAATGATCGAAATTGCTCATTGATGACTAATTAATACGGTCGCTGTAGACAGGATTCCTTCCTGACGACCAGTAAACCCTAATTTTTCAGTGGTAGTGGCTTTAATACTAATCTGATTGATATCCACATCAAGTACATCTGCAATACTTTGACGCATATCTAAATTATGTTTCGCTAATTTTGGACGCTCACAAGCCACTGTAATATCCGCGTTATTCAGTTGATAACCACGATCCAATATCAACTGATAAACATGCTTTAATAAAACCTTACTGTCCGCGCCTTTGAACTGTTCATCAGTATCTGGAAAGTGCTGTCCAATATCACCGAGCGCTAAAGCACCCAACAATGCATCACAAAGTGCATGTAAAACTACATCTCCATCAGAGTGTGCTTTCAAACCATGTGTATGCGGAATACGAATACCAGCCAATGTGACATAATCGCCTTCCTCAAAAGCATGAACATCAATACCTTGACCTATACGAATAGCTAAGCTCACATTGAACTCCTTTACACAGTTTTTGAAAATGAAATCTTGTATTCTTTGATTCTTGTTCGCTATAGTAGATGCGCAAACATTTGAAAGTATAAGCGATGATGTTGTCAAAAAGCGTATCAAGTTGGATGAAACCTTTAATTTCTATCTTTTTCATTGGATTAAGCAGTGTTTCTGTCGCACAGGCACAACTTATTCAATGCGATAAGCCTCAATCAAGTTTTAAAAATTCCATGATTTGTGCTGTTGATTTTTCATCTTTGAGAGATGAATTGAATGAACGCTTTTTAACATCCTACTTAGTTACCGATGCACCAACTCGATTAGTTCAAGATACACAACAGCTTTGGCTGAATCGACTGCAGCAGTGTAAAAATAAAAATTGTGTGTCATTACAAATCAATCAACGCATTGATGATTTAAACTTTTACATGTCAATGAATCAAACGCTTACTCAGCATTACATCAAGTTTGAACAAGGTAAAATTGCAGCGCAACCTGTACACCTTAAGATTCATCAATTAAGCAAGGATCGCGTCAAAATTGAAGGTATTGCTTATCGTAGCCCTAACAATCGCCTAGAAACCCAGACCATCCCATTATTGGCTTATACAACCACTCAAAACAAACACGAAATTATTGATAATGAGCATGATTGTCAGTACAAACTCAAATATCAAAAATCATTACTGATTGTCTCAACTGAGCAAACAGGCTGTGAGCGCTTTAGTGGAATCTATCGACTATATGATTAAGCAGAATGAATGCAAGTTCACAGTTAAATTGCGAATGCTAAACACAGCACCCCTGTGATCGCTAACAGAATACCTAAGCTGTTTTTTAGGGTTATTTTTTCTTTAAAAACTAATATACCTGCGATCACACCTAACACTACGACCAAAATATTCATGCCAGCGAATACGATTGCGGGTGAATCCTTTAACAACATATGTGCTTTCACATAAAGTGCAATATTGGCAAAATTCAATACACCTAAACTTAGTCCAGCAAGAAAATTTTGCAATGTCCATGATGTTTGACGCAGGGACAAATATCCGATGGAAATAATGAAAGCAAACACAAACATCAAGTTTAAACTGACTGCAAATTTTAACCCTAAACTTGTACTGTATTTTAACATAACATCTACGAGTGCATAGCCAAGCCAAACTGCGAGCAAATACATTCCTGCTTTTTTTGTTTGCAATGTTGGTGTTGATTTTTTAGAAAAAATGATCAAAACAATTGCACCTAGACCCAATGCAATACCAATCAATTTCAGTGTGCTAAATTTTTCTTGGAAAAGAAAATAGGCTGCCAACAATGAAAGAACAACGGATAATCTTTGTGCGATTTCAGTTCTAATAATTCCAGCTTGATCAAGTGATTTGGAAAGCAGCAAGAATATTGAGGGTAATGCTATCCCCAACAACCCAATAAGCCACCAAGGTGTGGAGGTTAATGATATTTGGTTGAGGTCTGGCTTAAACCAAAAAAAACAGAGTATCGTGGCGATAGCATAATTCCATGCAATCATTTGCATGACATCAAATCCACGAGACTTACTAAACTTCAATAAAATCGATACTAGTACGCTGCATAAAGCTGCTGAAAAAATCAGTTCCATAATTTGCTCTTGTTTTTTATTCAAGAAAAAGCCCACAATCACTGTGGGCTTTTTAAAATTATAAATAATCTTATTAATTATTTATAACGATCTACCATTTTCTCTAAAGAAATAGGGCGAATCTTGTCAGCATGACCTGCTGTACCAAATGCAGTATAACGATCTACACAGATTTGCTTCATTGCTTCAACAGTTTGAGCAAAGAATTTACGTGGATCAAATTCGCTTGGTTTTTCAGCCATCATACGACGCATAGCACCTGTTGAAGCTAAACGTAAGTCAGTGTCGATATTGATTTTACGTACACCGTGTTTAATTGCTTCAACCAACTGCTCAACAGGAACACCGTAAGTTTCTTTGATATCACCACCGTATTGGTTAATAATCGCTAACCATTCTTGTGGTACTGAACTTGAACCATGCATTACAAGATGAGTATTTGGAAGTGCAGCGTGGATCTCTTTAATACGATCAATCGCTAAAATATCACCTGTAGGTGGACGCGTAAATTTATAAGCGCCATGTGAAGTACCAACTGCAATTGCTAACGCATCAACGTTAGTATCAGCGACAAATTGAGTCGCCTCTTCAACCGAAGTAAGGAGTTGTGAATGATCTAGAACACCTTCAGCGCCAACACCATCCTCTTCACCAGCCAGACCAGTTTCAAGGCTACCTAGGCAACCAATCTCACCTTCTACAGATACACCACACGCATGTGCCATTTGAACAACACGACGAGTTACATCTACGTTGTAATCATAAGTTGTTGGTGTTTTACCATCTGCACCTAATGAACCATCCATCATTACTGATGAAAAGCCCAATTGGATTGAGCGTTGGCAAACGTCAGGATCAGTACCATGGTCTTGGTGCATCACAACTGGAATGTGTGGCCATTCTTCGATTGCAGCCAAAATAAGATGGCGTAAGAATGGAGCACCAGCATATTTACGAGCACCAGCAGATGCTTGAACAATAACAGGTGAATTTGTTTCATCTGCGGCTAACATAATCGCGCGCATTTGTTCTAAGTTGTTTACGTTAAACGCTGGTACGCCGTAACTATGTTCTGCGGCGTGATCCAAGAGCTGGCGCATTGAAATAAGAGCCATAATTTCCTCCCAGGTAATGCTCCATATTCTAACCTGACCTGTGTTTCAATTCAGCAACAATTGACAGTATTTCATAAAAAATCCCTGCAATTGCAGGGAGATTTTCAATTTAATACTTATTGAAGTAGAAAATCACTCCGCCGTTGCTTGATCAGCAGGTGCATTTGCAACTTCTTCAGGAACATCAGTATTATTTTCATCTTGTAATGGCTGATCAATAGCATCGATAGCCGCTTGTTGTTCAGCACTAATATCTGATGCTTCAACAGCAACTTCTGATGTTGATGTTTGATCTGCAGCTGGTGCACTTTCTTGTTTAGAACAAGCCGTCATTGCAAGAGTAGCAGCCAATAGTGCAATTACGCCTAATTGTAATTTCATGATGTTATTCCGCATGATAAATCAGATTATGATCATAATATTTCAAAATTATTTCATTTTCATGACGAAAATTAGTCATAAAAAAAAGACCTTCTTAGAAGGTCTTTTTTCTTAAATCCAATTAAGCGCGTTCAAGTAGAACAGCGACTGCTGGTAATGTCTTGCCTTCTACAAATTCAAGGAAAGCACCCCCACCCGTTGAGATATAACCAATTTTGTCAGCAACTTCATACTTATCAATCGCAGCTAAAGTATCACCACCACCGGCAATAGAGAAACCTTCAGATTCTGCAATCGCTAAAGATAGCGCTTTCGTGCCCTCACCAAATTGATCAACCTCAAATACGCCTACTGGACCATTCCAAAGAATTGTTTTTGAAGTTTTTAAAATTTCAGCAAATGCTTGAGCTGTTTCTGGACCAACATCAAGAATCATGTCATTGTCAGCAACATCTTCAACTTTTTTCACTACGGCTTTTGCTGCCGCTAATGAGCCTAGGAAGTCATCAAAGTTAATTTCTGATGCGTCAGCAACAACAACATCTGTTGGCAATGGAACCGATACTTTCGCAGCAATTGCTTTAGCTGTATCGATTAAGTCATTTTCACAAAGTGATTTACCAACGTTATAGCCCGCAGCTGCTAAGAATGTATTCGCAATACCGCCACCGACAATGAGCTGATCACAAATATCTGATAACGACGTTAAAACATCCAGTTTAGTCGATACTTTTGAACCCGCTACGATAGCAACCATTGGTTTTTCAGGCGTCTGAAGCGCACGACCGAGTGCGTCTAATTCAGCGGCAAGTAATGGACCTGCTGCTGCAACTTTAGCAAGACGAGCCACACCTTCTGTCGATGCTTCTGCACGATGTGCAGTACCAAATGCATCCATCACAAACACATCACAAAGTGCTGCATATTTTGCTGCTAACTCTGGATTATTTTTCTTTTCGCCTGTGTTAAAGCGACAGTTTTCAAGTAACACAACTTGGCCTGGCGCAACTTCAACACCATCCAAATATTCAGTGAGTAATTTAACTTCTTGACCCAATGCTTCAGTTAAGTAGGCAGCAACAGGTGCGAGTGATTGTTCAGCTTTAGGCTCACCTTCAACTGGACGACCAAGGTGAGAATAAACCATTACTGCTGCGCCTTTTTCAAGAGCGGCTTTAATTGTTGGTAATGCAGCGCGTAAACGTGCATCACTCGTAATCACACCATTTTTAACAGGAACGTTTAAGTCTTCACGGATCAGAACACGTTTACCTGCTAAATCGAGGTCAGTCATACGCTGAAAGTTCATGTATAGCTCACTTTATAGATATCAAAACCGCATAGATTCTAAATGATTATGCTAAAAAAGGTGAGTAAAATTTCAGAAAAGCTGTAGAAATCTTTAGATTTGATTATGATAGATGGAGTCGAACCACAAAGTGTTGCTATGTCTATCCATCCAGATCCAAGTATTAATCGTTTAAATGTTTTCGGCGAACCGCTCGCCAGTTGTTGTTTTGATCCTATTACAGGATATTTCAGAAATGGTTTTTGCCACACTGCACCCTCTGATTTAGGTCAACATACAGTCTGTGCCGAAATGACGTCTGAATTCTTAAGTTTCTCGCAACGAATTGGGAATGATTTGACAACACCACTACCCGAAGTTGGTTTTCCCGGTTTAAAGCCTGGTGATTTCTGGTGTATTTGTGTGACGCGCTGGGTTGAAGCTTATCAGAATGATATGGCACCGAATTTAAAACTTCAGGCTTGTCATCAATCAGTACTTGCTTATGTCCCGATCGACATTTTAATGGAATTCTCAGTGTAATGAATCATCATGTTGCTTCAACGTCAGCAAGAATTATTTTAGCTTCTGGCAGTCAGACACGTAAGGAACTACTTAATCGATTACATATCGATTTTGAACAAATATCACCCGATATCGATGAGACTCCGCGTGGGGAAAGCCATGCCGATGATCTTGCCTATCGACTTGCATATGAAAAAGCAAAATATTTTGCTGAGAAAGATCGAGATGCGATCGTAATTGGTTCTGATCAGGTAGCTTGGCGTGAAGGCGCACCTGATATATTTATTGGAAAACCTTTATCTCCTGAAAAAGCAATCAAACAACTTCAAGCAAATTCAGGAAAAATTGTTTATTTCAGTACAGCTTTGAGTGTTCAACACGCTTCATCTGGGTTTGAAGAAACCATTGTTGAACATTATAAGGTCAAATTTAGGCATTTGAATCTTGAAGAAATTCAGCGTTATGTCGCACTTGAACAACCTTTACAATGTGCTGGAAGTTTCAAATGTGAAAGTTTGGGCATCAGCTTATTTGAAGAAATGATCGGTCAGGATCAAACAACTTTAATGGGTATGCCGATGATACAATTGTGTAAGATTTTACGTGAATTGAAAATTCTAGTGCCTTGATACGTTGCTTATTAATAAATAAGACCGAGTTCAATAACTCGGTTTTTTTGGAATTATTTGTTACTAGCAACTGATGAATGAAATAAATACCCTATTTTTAGCTCAAATAATTACAACTGAGCTAAATTAATTTATCTACACAAAGCTTTGGAAAATTGATCGATAAGCGATCTCAAAACATAGAAATTGTAAAAAAGTTCAAATGATCATATTTGGGTTGTTCATTTCAAGTTAAGAATATGAATTACATGAACAAGTTAAGAAACTTTGTATAACATCCATTATCTTAGTTTAAGTTATCATTGTTAAAGTTTTTTTCAATTTTGGATACTATCTTTAGGGGGATACATATGCATGATAACTTCTGGAATAGATTTCTACATATAGAAAAAAAACTAAAAGAATTTAGTACTCACGTAGATTTTTACATTAGAAACAATGAAACTTTTTCTATAGAAATAATGAATTTGTATCTTACAATTTGTTCAGAAATTGAAGCAATTTTTTTAAGCTTGTACATCTAATAGTGGTAATTCATTCAACTTTAGAGATTTTCGTGAATACTATAAAGATGAAACACAACTACAAAGTCTATCTCTCTTAAAGTCTGACGTAAAAATTAAATATACATCTTTAAAATTCACTCCATTTGATAAGATAGATAGCGATGAAACAATTTTATGGTGGAATCACCATAATAAAATTAAGCATGATCGTGAGATTAATAGAAATCTCGCGAACTTAAAAAATCTATTAGACTCAGCTAGCGCACTTTTTTTACTTAACTTAGTCTACAGATTTGTAGTTCAAGAAAAAATATACCTTATACCCCCTCCTGAAATTTTCGAAACAAAAGACTTCTTGGTCAGCATTCATTCTTCAGGAGGTGGGCTTTTATATACATCCAAATCTTGTATAAATAGTTTTGGTGCTGAAAGCCCTTTTGATGATGATTAGTTTAGTTAATATTTGATTCAATAAATCTGCCTCATTTAACATAATGGCTGTTATACGATATGAAATTCCCCTCAAAGTGTAAATTAATTATTTCTTTAAAATAGCTATATTCATTTTTTTCATATTCATTTGTATCATCCATAAGCAAGAAAACATGCGCTTTTAAAGCCGTGTCACTTGCAGAACTTGCATCGTTCAAGGGACAATAAGCCAAACTAAATTGTAGTCCTTATTATGTCCCAAACTTTAGACGTTCTCGGCGGTATTAGCGCTGAGCAATTCCTTACGGAATATTGGCAAAAAAAACCTCTCCTCGTTCGTAATGCAGTTCCTGAAATTGTGGGTTTACTTGAACCCAATGATGTTATGGAGCTTGCACTCGATGAAAACGTGACTGCGCGTTTAATCAAACAAAAAGATCGCGACCCTAACCAATGGAATGTGAAGTCATCACCACTACTCAAAGCAGACTTCCAAAAAATGCCAAAATTATGGACACTACTCGTTCAAGCGGTCGATCACTATTCGTTTGATCTTGCTGAGTTATGGAAAAAATTTCCTTTTATTCCTCAATGGCGTCGTGAAGATATTATGGTGTCTTACGCACCACAAGGTGGTTCTGTCGGTAAACACTTCGATTTTTATGATGTATTTTTAGTTCAAGGTTACGGACATCGCCGTTGGCAATTAGGCCAAATGTGTGATGAACAGACAGCACTCGTTGCAGGTCAGCCTTTAAAACTTTTGCAAGAAATGGAAGTTCATTTTGATGAAGTTTTGGCGCCAGGAGATTTACTATATGTCCCACCTGGTCTTTCTCATTATGGCGTAGCTGAAGATGAGTGTTTAACCTATTCTTTCGGTTTCCGCATGCCAAATATCTCAGACATGATGGATAGTCTTGGTGATTCTTTTTCAGAACAAGAGCAACTGAAAAAACCATTATTAGATATCACACGCTCTGTCAGCACTGCTGTCGGCGAAATTTCAGATCATGAGCTTAGCTATTTGCGCGAACAACTTTTAGCTCAACTGCAAAATCCTGAGATGCTAAATGAAGCCATCATGTGTCTCGCTTCGCAACCTGGTTATCCTAACAATATTCCAGAAAATGACGAAATTGGAACAGGTGATTTAGAAGAAGCACTTGAAGAAGGTTATTTATTAAAAATCGAACCTGCTTCACGTTTGCTTTATAGCAACTTCAATGATGAACTTAACTTTTGGGCAAATGGAGAACGCTTATGCATCTCCGAAGAATTTAAACCCCATTTAAAACGTATCGCTGATGGTAAAATGATCGCTTTGGATGAAAATTTATATGATCAACACATTCTTGAAGATCTCGCGGAACTCTTGAATAATTCGATCATTATGTTGCTTCCTTCGGAAGAAAACTAAACCCATAAATATAAATTGTTAGCTTACAGCTGTAAGCTAACAATTCACTACTTGTCTGATTCCATAGAAGTTCGTATGGTAATTGCAGTAAAGAACGATGGAAAATAAAAATGGCAAGTCCTGCTCAAGCAATAAGACATAAATTACTGAACACTTTTTTTTCAAGACATTCTGTATGGTTCGCATGTATTATCATCGCCCTGAGTATTACATGGCTTAGGCTATTTTACAGCCCCCATTATATTTATTATTTTCTATCCGACAGTGTGATCAATATTATTTGGCTACTGACCAGTTTACTCAGTATCTTAGGCCTATATGATGTACTTCAAAATAAACATTCGATTTTAAAGAACTACCCAATCATGGGGCATTTTCGCTTCTTATTTGAAGATTTCAGACCCGAAATTCGTCAATATTTTATTGAATCAGACCAAGACGCTTTACCCTTTTCAAGAATGCAACGTAGCTTAGTTTATCAGCGTGCAAAGAATGAAAATGCTGATAAGCCTTTTGGTTCAATTATTGATGTATATCAAGATGACTATCGTTTCATTACTCACTCTCTTGCACCGAAACTCCCAGCTGATACCAGCACCTTCCGTATTAAAGTGGGTAATGATCAGTGCGCTCAACCTTATAGTGCATCAATCATGAATATCTCAGCAATGAGTTTTGGGAGTTTAAGTGCTAATGCAATACGCGCACTTAATCTCGGTGCCCACATGGGTCAGTTCTATCATGATACTGGCGAAGGAAGCCTAAGCCCCTACCATCTTGAAAATAATGGAGATATTGTTTGGCAAATCGCCAGTGGATATTTTGGTTGTCGAACTGAAGACGGTCTATTTGATCCTGAAAAATTTAAAGCTCAAGCCAAACATCCCAATATCAAAATGATTGAGCTAAAACTCTCTCAAGGTGCAAAACCAGGTCACGGCGGTATTTTACCCAAACATAAGATTACAGAAGAAATTTCGAAGATTCGTGGTGTTCCTCGTGATCGCGATTGTATTTCCCCGCCAAGCCACCCTAGCTTTAATACACCGATTGAAATGATGCATTTTATTCAAAAGTTACGTGAACTATCAGGTGGTAAACCTGTTGGATTCAAATTATGTATCGGACAGCCTTGGCAATTTATGAGTATTGTCAAAGCGATGCTTGAAACCAATATTGTTCCTGATTTTATCGTCGTAGATGGATCAGAAGGTGGAACCGGTGCTGCACCGATTGAATTTAGCGATAATATCGGAACACCACTGCGTGAAGCGCTCTTGTTTGCACACAATACCTTAATAGGTGCTGGATTAAGAGATAAAGTAAAAATTGGTGCAAGTGGTAAAATCATCAGTGCTTTTGATATTGCAAGTACCTTTGCCTTGGGTGCAGATTGGGTGAATTCAGCTCGTGGATTTATGTTTGCTGTCGGTTGTATCCAAGCTCAAAGTTGCCATACCAATCAGTGTCCAGTTGGGGTAGCAACACAAGATGCTGAGCGCCAAAAAGCAGTCCATGTACCAACGAAAGCAGAACGTGTTTATAATTTCCACAAAAACACATTACATGCACTAGCAGAAATGATAGCAGCTGCAGGTTTAAATCATCCGAGTGAAATTAAAGCTCATCATCTCGCGCAACGTATAAATGATCGTGAAATCAAAAATTATGCTCAATTACATTTTTGGTTAGAATCAGGTCAACTATTGAACTGTAAAGATAAAGACGAAGAAAATTTCTATTTCAGAATGTGGAATTTGGCAGATGCCAGCAAATTCTAGTTTCATCAAAAAGGTGCTGAAATCAGCACCTTTATTTTAAAAGTATCCTTTATGACTTTGCGCATGTAAGAATGCTGGGATTAAACCCGTTAATGCTGCCCGTATATCCGCACGCTCATTGATCAACTGATGAGATCCCTCCTCTAACATGAGCAAGGTCTGAAGGCGAAACTTTCTGCGTATAAATTCGATATTATAACGCCAGTCTACGGTTTGATCTTGGGCACCTTGAGCGAGCCAAACTGGAATTCGGCATGCAGGTCGATTTTCCATTTCCAACATCCACTTTGACATTGCTAATATCCAATCCATCCCCATCATACGCGGTTGTAGTGGATCTTTTAGACGTACAAATCTTAAAAATTCAGGGTTGTGATTATTGCGCTTAAAATGTCTTGGAACTTCACGTTTGATACGGCGAATGATGCCCAAGCCTACTGGATTATGCCACCATGCTGTTTTTGCAGGTCTGACTAATGGCGACAAGAGCAATACGCGTTCTACAATTGGATTTTTACGTTGTTCAGCAAACTCCAACAAATGATGCATCCAAATTGCACCACCAGTACTCTGTCCGATACCTAGCCATGGTTTAGGCAATTGATCAGCTTGTTTTACATATTGGTGAACCGCATGGAGTACTTGCTGATAATGATCAAAGTTCTGAATGCTGGCAGCATTGCCATCACTTAACCCATGTCCTGGCAAATCATAGGTCAAAACACTAAAACCTTGATCCAGCAATTCACCAATAATTGGTTGGTAAATCCCACTGTGTTCCAAATAGCCATGCAATAAGAATACAGTACCTTTCACCTGCTCTATGCGAGGTTGATACACCTGCACATGAAGTTTGAACAAAGGCATTTTGATATAACCCTGCCAATAATTCGCTTCAAGACGATCAAGTGCGTAAAGATGACGATAAGCTTGAATCTCTTTCGAAGGTGAATAAGGTCGATTTAAGTTTAAAGGTTCCAACCTTAATGGTGTTTGTTCTCGATTCGGAATGGGTAAATCGAGTTGTTTCAACACATTTGGATTCAGAAATGGAATATCAGACATTATGGCACCTCCCGACAACCGCTAGAGCCAAACATTACATCTCTGATCGTGGCAAGTAATTCATAATTTGCACGACGACTGTGATCGTAATTTAATTGGCTAGGACGCCATGTTGTCAGCATTGTAGGCATGGGTGCTTCAACAGGAATTGTCTTGATACCGTTCAAAGCAAAAAGACGTCGTGTACGAGTCATATGATAACGATCGGTAATCAGAATCACTGTCGGCGCTCCTCCTTTTTTTTGTAATAATAATGAACTAAAGCGTGTATTCTCACAGGTATTCATGCTGCGTTGCTCTAATAGATTCGCTTCTACCCCACGCGATGCTAACCACGCTTGCATGTACGGTGCTTCAACACCACTCAACACAATAGGTAAATCCGTTTGCTTCTCAATCTCAAGTGTTTTTTCTAGTCTAGAGCGTGTGTAATCATTAACTACAATATCAATTTTATTATCCCCTAGCGTCAACCCACCACCCAACACAACTATCGCATAAGGTTTATCTTTCTGATTTGATAAAGTTTTATTTTCATTTTGAATCAACGCGATATCTTTATAGATTTGCGGATCTAATGTTTGAACCTCATCTTCTTCTAAAGGATGATTTCTAAGGAAAAATTCATATTTTTCCATTAAAGCCAAGCGCTGATTTTTTTCTTCATTGATGGATGAATTTGTTGAATCAGTTTGGCTTATGGCAACATCACTGGCTAAATCAGGCTGATCAATTGCGAAGACAACATCCTCTTTAGTTTCATTCTTTGTATTTATATCTGTAAGCAATTCATCTTTAATTTTTTGTTTTAATAACACATAGCGAGTTTGAATTTCAGCAAGCTGTTCAGCCCCTTGATCATTCAATTGTTCTTCAATAAGTTTGAGATAAGCTTGTCTTGCAATCCACAGCCTTGAACCAGGCTCCAAATCCTCCTTATCAGTTAACGCTGCCATTTGCTGGCTCTTGGCCGCAATTTCGTCAACTTTGATAGGGACAAATGCGTGAAGTGATTTCACAACAAGTGCTGAATAAAATGGTGTATACCAGAAAACCATGAGACAGCCCAAAAGTGCGAATATGATCGCCATCATACGCACCGTTGCCACCATCCAATGTTTTCTAGACATACTGTCCTTTCTAAACCAAATGAGATTGAATAGAACCTTTTTGATCGAACAAAACAGGCTCAGGTTCTAATAAAATACCAAACTTATTTAACACATCTTGCTGCACAGAGCGATA
This sequence comes from Acinetobacter sp. ANC_7513, assembly GCF_056779915.1. Taxonomy (NCBI): domain Bacteria; kingdom Pseudomonadati; phylum Pseudomonadota; class Gammaproteobacteria; order Moraxellales; family Moraxellaceae; genus Acinetobacter; species Acinetobacter sp. ANC_7513. The sequence goes on along the minus strand of NZ_JBWYIW010000010.1, from coordinate 104,808 downwards.
GGTTGCTTGCACATCTGTGAGAGATGCATCAGCGTAATTGACTAAAACTAAAGCCTGTCGATCAAACATTCCCACTTTTCCTAATTTTTTTCCTTTCCAGCCTGATTGGTCAATCAACCAACCAGCTGCAACTTTTACAGAACCATCTGCTTGAGGATAGTGTGGAATCGTGGGATGAAGCTGTAAAACTTCCTCAAATTTCGTTTTAATTAAAATCGGATTTTTAAAAAAGCTCCCTGCATTTGGATATTCTGCAGGATCTGGGAGTTTACTTTGACGAATTTTGATCACTTGTTGCTGTAAATTATATGGCGTAATGTCATCGCCCATCGCAGCTTTTAAATCTCCATAATTCATTTTGAGTCGTGGCTGTTTAAGTAATTTAAAGATGACCGCAGTAATAACAAACCGCTCAGGCTGATCTTTAAAAATGCTGTGTCGATATGAAAAATGACAATCACTCGCTTGGATTTGAACGATTTCATTTTTTGTACGATCAAAAGCCTCTACAAATTCAATAAATTCACCGACTTCAACGCCATAGGCACCAATGTTCTGAACAGGTGCAGCACCCACCCACCCTGGAATCAATGCGAGATTTTGCAATCCATAGAAACCTTGCTCTGTTGTCCAAAGCACGAACTCATGCCAGTGACGTCCAGCACCTACTCGAATTGTTACATTGGTATCATCTTCAGCAAGCAGGACAAGATCATCTAAATGTAATTGAACAACTAAAGCATCTAGATGCTCAGGGAGCAGCATATTACTCCCCCCTGAAAGTATCATCATGTTTAATTGAGCTTGCTCAGCAAATTCAATTGCTTCACGCAAATCTTGAAGAGATCGAACAATACAATAATGAGATGCAACAGCATTTAAATTCAACGTATTGAAAGACTGGAGTTGTATATTAGTTTGAATATTAATCATATTTTTATCTTACTCAACGTTTGACTGCTGCAACATTGGTTTTAAGTAACTAATCCATGCTTTACTGTTCGACTCACATTGATCTAAGACCAACTCAAAGCCATCATCTCCACCATAGTAAGGATCTGGTACTGGTTGATTTAAATATGAAGGATCTTTGGCACTCATGAGCTCTATTTTTGCTCGTAGTTCATGGTTTTGAAATATTTGCGCTGCTTCAACTTGCAGTTTCTGAATATTGACTAGATTTTCATGATCCATCGCCAAGATTAAATCAAATTCCTTAAAGTCTTCAATACGAATCTGTCTCGCACGTAATGAAGATAAATCATATCCTCGTTTCAATGCGTGCTTTTGACTTCGATGATCAGGCGCTTTGTTTGGGTGATAATTACTGGTTCCAGCTGAATCAACTTGAATATTTAATTTTTCTAAATCCGCAAAGTGTTTCATTACCACTTCAGCTGTTGGGGAACGACAAATATTTCCTAAACATACACATAAAATTTTGTATGGCATTTTCGTCGTCATCTTCGCCTCAAAAATACATATACTTTCGCAGTGCATATGTTAAGTTATTTAAGGTGTGAATCCTATAGAACTGTAAAACAATAATCTTATTTAAAGCGCAAAAAGGATGTGTGATGAGCCAATTTCAATTTCAAACTGTCGGGAATATTATTTCTGGTTTAGGGAGTATTCAACAGCTTGGCTCAATTTTAAAACAACATCGATTTAATAAAGTTCTTCTCGTCACAGATCAAGGGATGATTGATCACCACCTCCACCAACCTATTCTTCACATTTTCAACGCTACTGGGACTGAGTTCAGTATTTTTTCCGATGTCGTTGCAGATCCTCCTGAAGATGTCATCTTAAATGCAGTAGATGAAGCAAAACGTTTACACATTGATGCAGTCATTGGTTTTGGCGGTGGTAGCTCCTTAGACGTGGCAAAAATTATTGCCGTACTTTCACACCCCAATCAAACCCAAACGATTTCTGAGTTATATGGCGTCAATCAAGCTCAATCGCCACGATTACCACTCATCTTAGTCCCTACAACTGCAGGTACGGGTTCTGAAGTTACACCAATCTCTATTGTCACTACAGGCAAAACAACAAAAACAGGAATTGTTTCACCCGTTCTGTATGCGGATACTGCCATTTTAGATGCAACTTTTACTCAAGGTCTTCCGGCTCACATCACTGCAGCAACAGGAATTGATGCAATGGTGCATGCAATTGAAGCCTACACCTCAAAACTAAAGAAAAATTTCTATTCTGATTTGCTCGCTAAACAAGCATTGGATTTATTGAATCAAAATTTAAAACTTGTTCTAGAGCAACCCCAAAACCTAGAAGCGCGCCAAAAAATGCTCTTAGGCTCTATGTTGGCTGGACAAGCATTTGCAAATGCTCCTGTTGGAGCTGTTCATGCGCTTGCCTATCCTTTGGGCGGGCATTATCACTTATCGCATGGTCATACCAATGCAATCGTGCTTGTTGAAACACTGAAATTCAATGCACCTCAAGCGAAGAAATACTATGCTGAACTGATGCAATGGATTGACCCATATAGCAAAGGCAATACTGATGGCTTATGTGATTTATTTATTGATCATATGGAAAGGCATGTTAGCCAGAGTGGGTTGAGCTTAAAACTCAATGAGCTAGGTGTACAAGAATCAGATTTAGAGATGTTAGCTAATGATGCGATGCAACAAACGCGCCTCTTACAAAACAATCCTAGAGCTCTAAGCTATGCTGATGCTTTAAGCATCTACCAAGCAATTTATCATTAAATGACTCGAAATCTTTAATCAACTTTCTGAATAAAATATGACAACTATTTCAAAAAAAACTAGAGCAGACTATCAATTCTTTTTTCCCATCCAAACCCGTTGGGCTGATAATGACGTGTATGGGCATGTCAATAACGTCACTTATTACAGCTACTTTGACACCGCCGCAAATGCGCTACTTATTCAACACGCACTATTTGACTTTAAAACTTCGCCTATCATTGGACTCGTTATTGAATCAAAATGTACATATTTTTCTGAACTATCCTACCCCGAAGTGATTGATGTTGCTGTCGCTATCGAAAAGATTGGACGATCTTCAGTGACGTATAGCATTTCAATATTTAAGAAAAATCAATCAGAGCCTGCTGCTCAAGGTTATTTTGTGCATGTATTTGTCGACCGTGACTCTCGTAAAAGTATTGAATTACCAAACTCAATACGCGAAGCCTTAACTACGTTTATGACGAAATCAACTTAAGACTTAAGCTGAATATTATGTAGCTCACCGCCGAAAATTTTTAACAAGTCTTCCACGACGGGTTCTTGATGAATCAATTCTTCAGCACGTCGATATGCCTTTTGCTTACGCTTTTCCTGCAGATCGAAAGGCGTCTCAGCGTTTGGTTCGTTGTATTTTACGATTAATTGAGATTTTGAAAATGATTGCTTGAGTGCTGCTTCTAAACTCGGAATGAGTGAGTGCAATAAAGCTTCGTATTTTGCAGGGATATAGAATTCACATGTTCCATCAATTTGACCTTGCATAAGACCTTGTTGTGCTAATTCTTGTACCGCAGGTGTTAATGGACTATTTCTGAACCAATATTCCCACTTTTGAGTATCCCATTCACCTACCAATTCGACAGGCTCAAGTTTAAGAATATCTTGAGGCATTAAACCTTTTAAGCCAACATCTGTGACAACAATTTTATTCTCATCAGGTAGATCTAGACTTGGGAAATGAGTGCCATTCGATAATCCTTCTACTTGAACTGACAATTCAGCGCTTTCAGCAGAATGTTCATTTGGCTTCGGCTCTAAAAAGAAAATATTGTCTTGATCAACAATAGAAGATTCAACAGGTTCTGAATTAAAGCTTGCTCCAAATGAAGTCAGCTCAACCTCCCCACTGCCTACCACAGAGTTGGTTAAATTCTCTTGTTTCACCTCAACAGATCCAGACTGACCGACATCATCCGCATGATTTAATTCTGTTGAGTGCAAGCTTTCAGATTCAGTTTTTTCAGGCTGAATTGACTCAGCTGGAACTACCTCATCATCAGATGCCATCATCTGCTGAAATAAGATTAGATCCGTATTTTCCTCATCATTTACATCACGACTAGGCTGAATCGAACTCGTATTATTCTCAGGCAAACTGATTTTCGATCCTGCTTCTTGATGATCAGCCGGTATAGATTCTGAATTCTCTGTCGAAATCTGATTGAAATTTTCAGCTTCTTTTAAGACATTTGATGGTTCTGGAGGTGCTTGAGTGGTCAGCTGCTCATTATTCGCCATGGGGCGGAATGCCAACAACCTGAGCACACACATTTCAAAGCCTTGCTCTTGAGTCACTGCAATTTGTAATTCAGCACGACCTTTACATGCAATTTGATAATACAATTGTAGATCTTGAGCCGAAATCATGCGCGAAAGCTGCATAATTTTCTGATTGATCTCTGCACTATATTTTAAACTCAAGTCTGGTAAATATTGGAGTAAAGCCAACTCGTGTAAAGTTGAAATGAGTTGATCCAACACCAGAGAAACATCAAGTGCTTGTTGACGAAATTGGAGTAATAAAGCACTGACTTTGGCACGTTGATTTTGATGTATCGCCAAAATAAGGTCGAAAATAATCGTGCGATCAATCAAACCCAGCATTTCTTTCACATCTTGGTGGTGAATCGCACCTTGCCCATATGCAATTGCTTGATCTGTTAGCGACAGTGCATCACGTAAAGAACCTTGTGCTGACTCAGCGATCTGCCAAATCGCATCAGCTTCCGCATTAATTGATTCTTTAGTTAAAATTTGTGTGAGATGTGAGGTGATTTCATCAACCGCCAATGGGCGCAAAGTAAATTGCAAACAACGTGAAATAACCGTAATTGGAAGTTTTTGAGGATCTGTCGTCGCAAATAAAAATTTGACATGTTCAGGTGGTTCTTCAAGTGTCTTGAGTAAAGCATTGAATGAATGTGTGGACAGCATGTGTACTTCATCAATGAGATACACTTTAAAACGACCTTGCGTTGGTGCATAAGGTACGTTATCCAATAATTCTCGTGTATCCTCAACTTTGGTTCGGGATGCTGCGTCAATTTCAATTAAGTCTATAAATCGACCTTCATTGACTGCGGTACACGTTGGGCATACTTCACACGGTGTAGATGTTACACCTGTTTCACAGTTCAGACATTTAGCAAGAATCCTTGCAATCGTTGTTTTACCAACGCCACGCGTCCCCGTAAAAAGATAAGCATGATGCAGTCGACCACGCTCTAAAGCACTGGTTAATGCACGCGACACATGGTTTTGACCAACCAATTCTAAAAAATTACGTGGACGATATTTACGCGCAAGAACCTGATACATGAATGCTCCCTAATTACAGGACTAAGCATACTGTTTTTTTTGGCAAGAGTGAATGCGTTACAGATCATTCATACATTCAAAAAACAATTTAAACCCAACTCTTTTTTCTTGGGAAAATTTAACCTGTTAAATTCAAACTAAAATCATCAAAATTTTCGTATTCCTCACCAGTCCCATCGATACGAATTTCGAGCATTTTGTTGACCAAATCGACAAGAATGATATTTCTAGTTGGGACACCGTTTAATTGAATCAAAGACTTTTCAGTATTAATGAATTTGAACTGACCTTTGATTTCTTCTGCTTGGTTATGACCGCTTAGACTTAATCGTGACAACACATACGTTTGGTCTGCTTTAAGTTGTAAATCAACAGCCATACCAGGACAATCTTCACAACGCGAAAAACACCCCATACATGGTGTGGTTCCTTGATAAAAACCAATATATTGAGGTGTTACTTGATTTTTTATTGAATCATTCTGTTTCAAGAGTTGATTTGATTGCGTGGACTGATCGCAAGAAGCCATATGAATCGACGAGATCAAAACGAATGGGATGACAGTACTACGGCGCATAATCACAAATCAATTTTAACAATTTTGTGAAAATTACCATATCTCAAGTCTGCATATGAATCAATGCATATGTTGATGCACGTGAACCCCATCATCATGTAAAACTTGATCAGGGTAAGCGAGTCCAATCCCTTTGATTACTTCAGCAAAATATGACCCTTTATCTGTATAAACTTTAATAATTGCATATTGATCTTCAATACTTTGAGTAATCGTAAAATAGTTTAGATCAGCAGGATAATCCTCAAATTGCCCCTTATATCGCACAATTCCATCCTCAACTTGTTCAATCTCAGTAATTTCAGCCACACGGTTGATACCAAATTGCAAAAGTTTCAAGGGAAATTTACTGCCCTCTTTCATGCTCGCCACTTGATCAGGACTAAACTTAAATAAATAACCCGAGTCAGCCCGATGCTGAAAACTTTCTGGAAGAATCATATGCCGTTCAACATTTTGTTCTAGTACAGGCATAAGCTCAGGCATCAGATGAGAACTCGATGATTCATTCTTATTTTCAAGCCGTTCGTCATGAGCATTAACATTTTGACCCAGTTCATTTTCAACTTGATGCTGCTGTAAGCTTGCAGATGATTTGTCTTTTTCGGGTTTTAGATATAACGTAAATGTAGCAGTCACAAAAACTGCTACACCCAATAAAATATAAATTACTTTCATACGTTATTTGAATAGCGACACTGCTTTAGCATTTTTATTAATCATAGTGACAGCATCACGATCATTCGTACCCCCTAATTGGTATCCATACTTTGGATGGAATAAATCTGGGCTTGAGAAATAAGAGATACTATTACCTCCCATAATCGTACCACCCAATGGATGCTCCAAACCACGTGCTGGTCCAGCGGTATCATCATGATTCACCCCCATATTATGACCGAATTCATGACGTAAAACCGTGATTCCACAGTTAATACTTCCACTACCGATCATATAATTAGAGTTAGGGTTTTCAAGCAAGTAAGCTAAACCACAGCCTTCTTCATCACCTTCATAATATACAGCATCAGCTTTTAAGCGATTACGCTCATTCTGAATAACTTTGTCCACACGACCAATATCAAGGACATTGTTTAATGTTTTAGAACCTGGTGTTTTATATTGCAGATAACCAACGTTGCGCAGATAAAACTTGGCATTTGAATTCTCTGCAGACACATTGGTTAGATCAAAGCCTTCAATCAACCTCATTTTCGCTGCATTTGCACCTAATTTCTCTGCAACAGCAGTACTACTCACCAAAAGCATGTCAATGGTTGCACTATCAGCTTGCCATCCTTGAGATGTATAGACAAAACGTTGCGTTTCACCAGTTTGAATCGTTTGTCGTAAATTATTGGATGACTGAATTGTGCTGCTCCACGCCGCTCCAGAACTTATGATTATCTTGTCATTGATTTGAGCGCGATCAGGTAAATTAATTACTGATTGCCAATTTCCATTTGCCAACTTAACACGTGTCACTGGTTGTTTAGGATCAGGAACTTTTTGATTATTTAAATCTTTCGCTTGTATCACACGTTCTGGTGCAGAAACTAAAATCCACTTCGCTAATTCTTTTACAAACATAAATTCATATCGTTCACCTCTATTTAGTTTTAAAGTTGCTGAGGTATTGATATTCTGATTTGAAATAGTAGCTTCCCATGTTGCAGTCGACTTCACGATCACACGATCACGGTCATATGCTGAACTTGGTAATGTGAATTGTGACACCCAGTTTCCATCACCAAAAATAATTTCAGTTAAAGGGCTATCGGTTTTATTTAACTGAGTTCCCACTGAACTAACATTTAGTTGTCTCGGCTTGATATATTCAGGCACCCATTTTTTTAGATTTTGATTAAATACAAACCAATAGCGATCTCCTTTTTTTAAATTAAAATTACTCGAAAAAAGAAGATTTGTTGTATCAATTGATGAATCCCTGCCTGCATCAGATTCAATCAACATTACCGTATTGTTAGCAACATCGCTCGGCAATACTATTTTCTTTGCCCAAGCGCCATCTTTTAGATGAACTCGCTGTATTGTTTGTTGATTAGATATAATATTTTGTACACTTGAATTATCTAAAATGACACTGGGTGTACTGTTGATTCGCCATTTTTTTAAAGATTCACTATAAATAAAGTCGAATGTGTTTCCTTTATTGATTTGAATTGATTCAAGGGGAATATCAATATTGGAAGTATCTAGATATGCAGCATATCCCGCCGATGAGGAAATTCTAATCTTGTCATTATTTTTTGGATTGTTTGGCAGATAGATTTGTTTCGTCCAATTTCCATCACGCAATTTAAATTCTAATTCAGCATAACCGCTCGGAATCTGCCCGCTTTGCTGATTTTGGTTTGGTGTAAGTACTGTACTTGCCACAACACCACTCATCAAACAACCCATTAGTAAAAAGGTAATTTTTTTATTCATCATGTCACTATTTGTTTATTTTAGTTAAAGTTAGTATACATTATAAATACAAATTCTCCTTTGTAAATGTTAAAACCATCCCTTTTTACCATTATTAATGTGATCCACACATCTTAATGCCTCTTGCGATAAACTCCACAAACGATAATCCCCTGTAATTGACCCAACAGGATAATTATGGGTATAGGCAAAGCTTAATTTTCTTTCAGGATCACACCAAGCCCCTGATCCGTTGTAGCCCATATGACCAAATCCATTTTTTGCACTTTTACCCAGCGTGATAACTCTGTGATAACCCAAACGCCAATGCATAGGTATTGGCATCACCTTGTCTCGATCATAGCTTTGAATTTGCGAAAGTTGTTTGAATACAAGTGGCTTGATAAATTGTCTTGATTCGAACTGACCATAGTGCGCCATCATGGCATAGATTTTCGCTAAACTTCTGGCTGTAAAGACACCATTAGCAGCAGGAATGGGTTGAGTCAGAACACGATCATCAAAAAAGCTAAACCCCTTCATTCCCTTTGGAATCATTGCATCTATAAAATCATCAGGATGTTGACCAGAATATTGAATGATACGATCCGAAAATGAAACTTTCTGTTTTTTCTTCTTTTGTTGTGCAACTTGAGTAGTTGATGACTTTTTTTCAATATTTGTTTTTTCTAGAGGTTTGGCTATTCTTGAAAGTTGATCCTGAGGGACACCAAAATAGGCACCATCTAATTGAAGTGGTTCTACTAAATATTGATTCATCAGCTCAGAAAGATTTTGCTGAGTCGCTTTTTCAATCAGCCCTCCTAATAACCAGCCATACGTAAGTGCTTGATATGCATAATTTGAATTGGGTTTAAAACGTGGTGTCGCGCTAGCCATCACATTGAGCATGTGATCCCAGTCTGCCATTTCAGATGCTTGAGCAATGACATTTCTAACATCATATAAACCACTACGGTGACTCAATACGTCAGCCAAAGTAATCTCAGATTTTCCATGTTCAGCAAATTCTGGCCAATAATCAGCTATGGGTTGACGATAATCTAATTTCCCTTCACTCACTAGAATATGCGACAAAGTCGCTAAGATCCCTTTTCCGGTGGAATAGCACATCGCCATCGTGTCTTCTGACCACTCTTCACTCGAAGACTTTTTTCCAACATAAATATCAACCACTTTTTCTTGACCATAATATACAGCCAATGATGCACCACCTTGTTCAGTACGAGAGTCTTGTAAACGACTAAATAAATGTGCCAAATCTGCAAACTGATGGTGAACGATACCCTTATAATTATGTGTGTCAGCGTAAATTAAATCTTTTAGAATTTTCATCTTCTATCCTTGATTTATAGTTATAAAAAAGCCTAACAAACATGTTAGGCCTAGAGCATCTATTAAAGTGGTTTCACAACACCAGAAACATGAGGTTTTTGTGATTTTGCATTACGAACTAACAAATATGTCGCTTGATCTCGCTCACCCGTTAAAAATTCAACCTCAGATGGTAAAAACATAGGCAACTTAAAATAAACATCAGCATCATAAGCATCCGGTAAACTAATACTTGCTAATGCTTTAGCTTTACTCCACATGCCATGCGCAATCGCTTGTTTAAAACCAAATGCTTTTGCTGTAACTGCATGAATATGAATGAGGTTAAAATCACCTGAAACGAGCGCATAGCGACGACCCGTGTTTTCAGCGACTTTCCAATTACCCTGTGATTTAAATTCAGGCAACTGATCTTCTTTCGCCTTTGAAGAGGATGAAGTATTTGTTTTTTTACGAGAAAGATAGGTTGTTAAACCCTCCATCACCACATCATTACCTACTTTCGCAGTGGTAATGAAGTCAAATTGCAAACCTTTGTCATGTGGTTTTAACTCACCAAATTTGCATGATAGCGTGATGGTTTCATTCACTCCAATTTTGCGATACTGCTTAACTTGATTACGAATATGAACTAAACCCAGCAAAGCAAATGGGAAAGGTTCTTGTGTCATCATTTGCATCTGCAAACTTTGAGAAATGACTGCCAAGTAAGTCGATGGTACATATCCATTATTCTTATAACCACAAATTTCGTTATAAGATTTTAGATGGTCATGATCAACACGATATTCATCAACGATGTAATCCACTTGTGGCAGTGTCTTTTCGCCTTTCGGTTTTTTAAAAATTAAACCTTTAATGACTTTAGGATAAGCTAAATAAGCTTTTGGCAATTGACTAAAGTGACGTGTTTTCATGTTAAAAATTCCCATTTATCTTTATAAAAAACTTAAAGTTTGCAGCTCAACAAAACGATCATAACAAATCATACGAGCAATAAAGAGAGCAATGCCTGAACATTACTCTCTTTCATTTAACAATCTATGACCACTAAAGCTTAAGCACCTAATAAACTTTGACCGCACACACGTACAATGTTTCCATTCAGCCCCGTTGAAGCAGATGAAGCAAATAATGCGATTGTTTCAGCCACATCAACTGGTTGACCACCTTGACTCATCGAATTCATACGGCGACCCGCTTCACGAATTGCGAATGGAATCGCTGCTGTCATTTGAGTTTCAATAAATCCAGGAGCAACAGCATTAATCGTTACACCATTTTTCAAAATTGGTGCTGTAAATTTCACTAAACCAATCACACCAGCTTTAGAAGCTGCGTAGTTCGTTTGACCGAGGTTACCCGCAATACCTGAAATCGAAGATACGCAAACGATGCGACCATTTTCATTGATGCCTTCATTAGACAACAAATAGTCATTCACACGCTCAATCGCAGATAAGTTAATGTTAATCACAAGATCCCAAAGCTCTGGCTTCATATTAGCAAGCGTTTTATCACGTGTAATACCGGCATTATGGACAATCACATCTAGCCCGCCTTGAGCAGCCGCTGCAGCTTTGATTTTTTCTCCAGCATCTGGTGCAGTGATATCAATCGCTAAAGTCGATCCACCAATTTCACTCGCAACACGATCAAGATCTGCTTGTTGTTGTGGTACATCTAAGCAAATGACATGAGCACCATCACGCGACAAAACATGCGCAATCGCTTCACCAATACCACGACTTGCACCTGTGACCACTGCAGTTTTGCCCGCAAGTGGTTTAGTCCAATCAACATCAACAACATTTGCTTTTGAAACACGAATGACTTGACCTGATACATACGCTGAGCGCGGAGAAAGTACAAAACGAAGTGTAGATTCAAGATTTAAAGCAGCATCTTGATCTACATAAACCAATTGTGCAGCAATACCTTTCTTAAATTCTTTACCTACAGATTTCACGAATCCTTCTAATGCACGTTGAGCAATCGCTTGTTTCACTGTAGGTGCTGATTCTGGTGTCAAGCCAACGACGACTACACGACCTGAAGTTTGAATTTGGCGAGCAATTGGATTAAAGAATTTATACAATTCAATTAACTGTTCAGAGTCCTGAATACCCGAAGCATCAAACACAACTGCTTTGAATTTCGACTCTTTATCGCCTTCATTAAACGCACCTAAGTTCAACCCTACTTTAGCTGCAGCTTGTTGTAACTCAGCATTGTTTCCCGCATAGCTGTTGGCATGAATATTACTCAGAACTTGCGCAATTTCACCATTAAAAAGACTTTTAGACGCAGAACCGAATAAAACAGCGCCTTGAACAACAGGCGTTGCTGATTCAAAGCGATCTAAGTGAATTGGAGATGGTAAACCTAAATTTTTGATGACAAATTTACCAATTGGAGATTTTGCAAAAGCTTGATATTGGTCAGTCATGAATATGATCTCTCGATAGAATAATTTTTTGAAGGATCTATGGTGTAGATGAAGTTCAGTTCAAACTCTGATACTTAGTAAATTAATCGATCCCTGCGTTTCAGTTAAATAATACTTGAGTTACTCTATGTATGTCTTGACCTGAAAGCATTGCTAAATGTCATTTTAGTCAATACGACCTCTTAGCGATTATGCTAATGTAGCACTCAAGAATATCCCAAATATGCTTGGAAAAGCCTTATGAGCAAAACAACTCAAGAAAATCCAACAACTGAGAATTCTGCGAAAGCGACTGTGTCAAATACATCAAAAGCTCGTTCAAATACGAGTAGTGGTAATGCAAACAGTGCCAACAACGCAAATACTCCAAAAGCGACTCGCCCTCGTACGTCGACGACTCGCAAAAAAACAGCAGCAACAAATAAAACTAAAGCTGAAAATCAAACTTCAGCAACTACGACTCAATCTTCCGCTGAACAGGAAAAAACTATGACTCAAAATACTGTACGCCGTGTTGCAATTATCGGTGGTAATCGTATTCCTTTCGCACGTTCTAATGGTGCTTATTTCACAGCTACAAATACGGATATGCTTACAGCAGCATTGAATGGTCTAGTTGAGCGTTTTAATCTTCAAGGTCAACGTCTGGGTGAAGTTGTTGCTGGTGCTGTACTGAAGCACAGCCGTGATTTCAATATGACGCGTGAATGTGTGTTAAGCACAGAGCTTGCACCTGAAACTCCAGCTTACGATATCCAACAAGCTTGTGGTACTGGGCTTCAAGCCGCTTTCCTCGTAGCGAACAAAATTGCACTTGGTCAAATTGAGGTGGGTATTGCAGGTGGTGTGGATACCACTTCAGATGCTCCTATCGCATTTGGTGATGGATTACGTAAAGCCCTCTTAGAACTCAACGTTGCAAAAACAGGTAAAGATCGTCTTAAAGCGTTAACTAAAATTAACGTAAAAGATTTGCTAGATGCTCCTAAAAATGGTGAACCTCGTACTGGCTTATCTATGGGCGATCACCAAGCGATCACAACACTTGAGTGGGGCATTTCTCGTGAAGCTCAAGATGAACTTGCTGCATCGTCTCATCAGAAAATGGCTGCAGCTTATGAAGCAGGATTCTTTGACGATTTAATGACGCCATTCCTTGGCCTTGAGCGCGACAACAACTTACGTCCTGATTCAACTGTAGAAAAGCTTGCAAAACTTAAGCCAGCGTTTGGTAAAGGTGATGCTCGTACAATGACTGCTGGTAACTCTACTCCACTTACCGATGGTGCTTCTTGTGTATTATTAGCATCAGAAGAATGGGCTAAAGCAAATGGTCACGAAATTTTAGCGTATTTAAGTTTCTCTGAAACTGCTGCTGTAGATTTCATTGGTAAAAAAGAAGGTTTGTTAATGGCTCCTGCTTACGCAGTTCCACGTATGCTCGAGCGTGCTAATTTAAAACTTCAAGATTTTGACTACTATGAAATTCATGAAGCATTTGCATCTCAAGTTCTTTCTACATTAAAAGCTTGGGAAGATCCTAAATTCTGTAAAGAACGTCTAGGCTTAGATGCGCCTTTAGGTTCAATTGATCGTGCGAAGTTAAACGTTAAAGGCTCTTCGTTGGCTGCGGGTCACCCATTTGCCGCAACGGGTGGTCGTATTATCGCAACTGCTGCAAAAATTTTAAATGAAAAAGGTTCAGGTCGTGTACTTGTGTCGATCTGTGCTGCAGGTGGTCAAGGTGTAACGGCAATTATTGAAAAATAATTTCTATAACAACAAAAAAGCATCTCAATAGAGATGCTTTTTTATTTTGAGTTTTAGTGATTTAAAGCCTCAGGTGCATAACCCAGTTTAGCTTCGATCCCATCATAGAACCATTGAAATATAAAGGTGTACACCAGAATACTAAGCGTCAAAGCTAAGTCGACGATAAAAGCTTGTATGAGCGTCATATCCATCATATATGCAACAATTGGAATGGTCACTAACATCAAGCCACCTTCAAATCCTAGCGCATGCAATATACGAACTTTTACAGTACGCTTCCACTGATTGCGCGCTTCAATTTTTTCGAAATAATGATTGAAAATCATATTCCAGATCACTGAAAGTACAGCCATAATCACACCTAATGAACCTGCAATTTCCAGTGGAACTTCAAAAATAAAACTCAAAGAAATTGCGATGATCACCAATAGAATGATTTCATAGCTTATTGCGTGAATAATTCTTCTCTTTGAAAAAAACATGCGTTCACTCATCAACATTGTTATTCATGAGCGCATTTTATTTTCATAATATTGAATGATCGAGTTAGAATCTATCATAATTTTTGAAATAATAAACATGAATATTAATCAAGAACAATTGGTCGTTTTTAAAACGGTGATGGAAACAGGTTCTTTTTCCGCAGCCGCACGTCAGTTAGGCAAGGTCCCCTCTGCTGTCAGTATGGCGATTTCCAATTTAGAGATTGATCTGAATCTTCAACTGTTTGAAAGAGTAGGACGTGAACCACAGCCAACACTTCAAGCCAAAGTTTTGTATGAACGTACTAATCATTTATTGATTGAAATGAATCAATGGAAACAACATGCATTTGGTTTGAGTAGCGGTATCGAAACCGAATTAAATATTGTGGTGGTATCTGAGTTACTGCATAGTAGATGGACTGATTATATTGTTTTATTAGAACAACAATTTCCTCAACTACAAATCAATATATTCAGCGCACCACAAGAAGATGCTCAACAAATGATTTTAACGGGTAAAGCACATTTAGCGTTGATGTTTGAGCGTGAACATATTGAGGCGAATGAACAATTTGTGGAATTAATGAAAGAAAGTTTAATTCCAGTTGCATCTGTTCATCATCCGCTGTGCCAAAATCAAAAAGTGAGCTATGAAGAAATTTTTCAAAGTCGTCAGATTGTAGTCGCTAGTCGCGATCGGAACATTAAGCCTGAATTACTCTTCTCCAAAGATGCATGGCGTACAGACAATCACCATTCTGCATGTAGACTAATTTCACAAGGACTTGGATGGGGAGTATTACCCACTGAAATGCTTATCGAACAACCAACATTAAAGAAAAAACTTAAAGTTCTACGATTTTCAGATTTCACCCCAAAATTTGATTATTTTATCGATCTGGTTTGGAGTAAAGAGCAACCATTGGGCAAAGCTGCTCAATTTTTAATTCATCACATCAGAAATAAAAGAAAAATGTAGGAAAATAACTTGATTTAAAACTTTTGTAGCATGTTTCAAAATAATCATGTGTTATAAAGATGGTATAAGTAATGAAACAAAGAATTAGATCGCAATGACTGAAACAGCTTTATCTCAATTAAAAAACTTCACTACAATTGTTGCAGACACAGGTGACTTAAACGCTATAAAAAAATTTAAGCCATTGGATGCTACCACTAACCCTTCACTCATCACGGCAGCAGCTTCATTCCCTGAAAACAAAGAACTGATTGAAGCTGCATTTGATCAAGCAAAGTCAGAGGGTTATCAGTCAGATGAGTTAATCGATAGAACAATTGATATCCTGACTGTCAAATTAGGTGTGGAAATTCTAAAAGTAGTTGAAGGTCGAGTATCAACAGAAGTTGATGCAGCACTTTCATACGATACAGCCGCGACAATTGCTAAAGCTAAAGAATTACTCGCTCTCTATGCGACTTATGGTGTTGATCAAAACCGAATTTTAATTAAAATCGCCTCAACATGGGAAGGTATTCAAGCTGCTAAGGTTCTTGAAGCAGAAGGCATTCATTGCAACTTAACTTTGTTGTTTGGCTTACATCAAGCAAAAGCATGTGCGGATGCTCAGGTCACATTAATTTCACCATTTGTAGGTCGTATTCTCGATTGGTATAAAAAAGCTGAAAATGTGGATCACTATCCAATTGAACAAGATCCTGGTGTGCAATCCGTTAAACAAATTTACGAGTTCTACAAACAAAATCAGGTGAAAACTGAAGTTATGGGCGCAAGCTTTCGTAGCATAGAACAGGTTCTCGGACTTGCTGGATGCGACCTCTTAACTGTATCACCGAATTTACTTGACGAATTGGCTCAAGATCATCGCCAAGTTGAAGTTCAGTTAAATGCAAATGCACACAGCTCAAATATCGAATCACTTAGTCCAATCACTGAAATAGATTTTAAAGCGCAAATTCAGAAAGATCTTATGGCATCGCAATTATTGCAAGGCGGTATAGATGGCTTTATTAAGGCAAGAGATCAACTCAGCTCTCTGTTAAAACAATCATTTGGCATAGATGCTGATATAAAAGCTTAATTGCACCTATCCATCATTCTTTCAATCGAGCTCTTAGGAGCTCGATTATTTTTTAAGAGATAAATGAGTGTTTGGTATAACTGATCTTCCAACCTATTTAATAGGTACATTACTTATTATTTTATTACCTGGACCTAACTCGCTCTATGTCATGTCTATTGCGACTCGCTTTGGCATAAAAGTGGGCTATCAAGGTGCTTTCGGTATTTTGTGTGGAGATAGCATCCTTATTTTGCTAACTGTCTTAGGTGCCGCAACATTATTGCATCAATTTCCCTGGATTTTTTTCGCCCTAAAAATTATTGGTGCTTTATATCTTAGTTATTTAGGTATCCGTTTAATATATGCAGCCTATTTAACTTGGAAACGTCCAAGTAAAGATCAAGCTAATGTTTCTATTGTACAAAAACAAGAAAAATTTCATCCTTTTCGTACCGCATTACTCATTAGTCTGATTAACCCAAAGGCAATACTGTTCTTTTTATCGTTTTTTGTTCAATTTGTAGATCCAGCTTATCCTTATCCAGCCCAAAGCTTTTTAATGCTTGCTGTAATTTTACAATTAATGAGTATAGCCTACTTAAGTATGTTGATCTTCACAGGTATCAAAATTTCAAATTACTTCAACACGCATTATAAATTAGCAGCTGCTTCTGTTGCCGCTATTGGTATTTTATTTGGATTGTTTGGGATCAAACTTGCGACATCAACAATGTAATCTTAACTTCACAGAATCATTAGGGAAATAATATAAAAATGCTCATAGACGTGATAACAAGAATAAAAAAAGATTTAAGTCTACCTGCTGTTTTCGCTGGCTTTATTACATTTTTAATTGGCATTAGCGTTTCATCTGTACTGGTTATTCAAGCTGGACAAGTATTAGGTGCAAATCAAGCACAGATTAGCTCATGGTTTTGGGCACTGGGTTTGAGTATAGGATTATCAGGACTGATCTTAAGCTGGAAGTTTAAATATCCAGTTGCAACATCATGGTCAACAGCAGGACTAGCACTGATTATCGCTACAGGCTCAGGATACAATTTGAATGAGGCGATAGGGGCATTTTT
Organism: Acinetobacter sp. ANC_7513; assembly: GCF_056779915.1. Lineage (NCBI taxonomy): Bacteria > Pseudomonadati > Pseudomonadota > Gammaproteobacteria > Moraxellales > Moraxellaceae > Acinetobacter > Acinetobacter sp. ANC_7513. The sequence continues at coordinate 87,266 of NZ_JBWYIW010000010.1, read as the reverse complement.
AATATGCGGAATTATGACTGCTGTATTGGGCTTTTTTGGAATATTTCAAAGAATTCTTGAATTTTTACCGCAATCTCTTACAAGCGCCATGTTAGCTGGAGTGTTATTAAAATTTGGCATTTCATTATTTACGGTCATGCAAGACCAATTGATCTATGTTTTAATCTTGATCAGTACATATTTTATAAGTAAAAAAGCATTACCCCGTCACTCCATTGTCATTACATTGTTAGCTTGCATTATCGCCACACCTTTTTTCTTTGAATATACAGCAACCAAAATTCACTACGGAATGACGTATCCAGTATGGATTCAGCCTGAATTTCACTGGTCAAGTATTCTGGGTTTAGCTATTCCCCTCTTGATCATCAATATGGCTTCACAATATTTACCTGGTTTAGCAATGATCAGATCCTATGGTTACAAACCTCATGTCAACCAATTAGTAAGTTGGACAGGAATTGCTCAAGCAATATTCGCTCCGTTCGGGGCATTTTCAACCAATATTGCAGCAATTAGTGCAGCTGTGAGCCTTGATGAACAAGTTCATCAAGACCCTGCTAAACGCTATATTGCAGGTATGGCTTGTGGAGTGTTCTATATCTTTATGGGCATTTTTGCAGCGACACTAACGGGATTATTACTGTCATTCCCTAGAGAAATGATCACCACTTTGGCGGCGATCGCACTTTTTGCAACGATTGGACATAACATCAGTATCGCATTTAAAGAAGATTTAGATCGTGATGCTGCTTTAATCACTTTTTTAATGTCTGCATCTGGAGTTCAGTTTGTGGGCATTGGATCTGCTTTTTGGGGATTGGTTATTGGATTTATTATTTATCATTTGATGCGTATACAAATTAAAAAGCCTATTTAAAAAAATAGGCTTTTGGGAATTAAATTACAGGATATTCACCCGTACCTTCAGGCCAAGGTGTCAATAATTCATATCCTTCATCAGTCACAGCAACCATATGTTCCCATTGTGCAGACCAAGATTTATCTGCTGTAACTACTGTCCATCCGTCTTTTAATTCTTTAACTTTGGCTTTGCCTGCATTCACCATAGGCTCAATGGTAAACACCATTCCTTTTCTTAATACTAATCCCTGACCAGGCTGTCCGTAATGCAATACATTCGGTTGCTCATGGTAGGTTTTTCCAATACCGTGACCACAATATTCACGTACAATCGTAAAACCTTCGCGTTGCGCAACTTGTTGAATAGCATGACCCACGTCACCTAGTGTCGCGCCAGGTTTAACCGTTTTAATACCTGCAAGCATCGCTTCATAAGTCGTATCGACTAATTTTTTTGCTTCAGGTTTAATTGTACCTACATAGTACATTCGACTGGTATCACCAAAATAACCATCCTTGATGATTGCAACATCAATATTAATGATGTCTCCATCCTCTAAGATAATATTGGAAGCAGGGATACCATGACATACAACTTCATTTTTCGAAATACAGGTTGTTTTTGTATATCCGTAATAACCCACATTTGCTGGCGTCACCTTGAGTGTATTGACGATGTAATCATTACAGATATCATCAAGATACTCAGTACTCACACCTGGCTTCACATAATCACCAATCATTGCAAGCACTTGTGCCGCAAGCCGACCCGATATTCTTAGTTTTTCAATATCTTGTTCAGTTTTAATGGTGACAGCTGTTGCCTTCATGATGAACCCCTTTTTAATTCAGGATTCATTATAGGACTTTCATTTGTCGATCACAAACGCTATAGACTATCTGTAACTTAATCATTTTCGACTATTATTTAACCATTCAGTACATTATTTTATTTTGCGAATCAAGATCTATGCTCTGCTTAATTTCAATTCAATAAATAAATTTATTTTATTAGTTTTATAAATACATAGACTTAATTTAACTCATAATTTCCCATCCAATAAAATTATTCGCTTCTTGCTTTTTTACTATTCCATTCGATGGATGACCGCCCTCCCTATTTACTGACATTTGCTCTAAAATCGCTTTCTTTTTTCTTGAACCGATCTCCCTTATGACCAATTTGCGTACACGGGACATTATTGCCTTAGGTTTTATGACCTTTGCACTATTTATCGGTGCAGGCAATATTATCTTCCCACCTATTGTTGCTCAACAAGCGGGTGAACATGTTTGGTTAGCTGCTTTTGGCTTCTTAATTACTGCTGTTGGCCTTCCTGTTATCACGATCATTGCGCTATCGCGTGTTGAAGGCTCTATTCAACTTTTAAGCTCTCCACTGGGTAAGATTGCAAGTTTAATCTTAACCGTAGCATGCTATCTTGCTGTTGGACCACTTTTCGCGACACCTCGGACAGCTACAGTTTCTTTTGAAATTGGTTTTTCGAGTTATTTTGGAACGTCTTCATCGACCTTGTTGATCTACAGTGCAATTTATTTTGCATTTGTAACTTTAATCTCACTTTATCCGAATAAAATTTTGGATACTGTCGGCTATGTTTTATCTCCACTCAAAATTCTCTCTTTGATCATTTTAGGTGGTAGTGCCTTTTTAGTTTCTGCAGATTATATCCCTGCACCCATTGGAAATTATATCAATAGTCCTGTTTCAGAAGGATTTGTTAATGGTTATTTAACCATGGACACTTTAGGAGCTTTAGTATTTGGTATTGTCATTATTAATGCGATACGTTCACGTGGTGTAAATGATCAAAAGTTAATTACCAAATATGCAGTGATCGCAAGTTTAATTTCAGGTATTGGCCTTACACTGGTTTACATTAGCCTATTTAAACTTGGACTGAGTAGTCACGAGGCTGCACCTAACGCTGCAAATGGTGCCATTATTCTCCATGGCTATGTTCAGCATGCCTTTGGTGACTTTGGCTCATATTTTCTAGGTGCGATGATTTTTATCGCATGCATGGTTACGGCAATTGGTTTGACTTGTGCATGTGCAGAATATTTCTCACAAATCACGAAGATTACTTACAAAAAATGGGTTTTCATTCTTGTTGGTTTCTCATTTGTCATTTCCAACTTAGGTTTAACCAAGTTAATCGCCTTCTCTGTACCTGTATTAAGTGCAATCTACCCACCAGCGATTGTGGTGATCATGATGGGATTTATGTGGAAGTTCTTTAATTCCGCTCCACGCGTCATTGCGCCTGTTACGGCGGTTGCTTTCATATTCGGTATTATTGATGGACTTAAGGTTGCAGAATTAGATCATTTCTTGCCAGCATTTATGAACAATCTACCATTGGCTGAACAAAATTTAGCATGGTTGATTCCTTCTTTAGTTGTATTTGTCATTGTCTACATACTGGATAGACTGAAGAAGTAAATTCAGGTGATTTATCAATAAATATTGTTTTACCCAAGCCGTATTTGTTCTGTAATCAATAATTGTCTCGTTTATCCAACAGACTATTATTGCTTACCCACCTTAACTTTGACCTCATCAGTCTGATTTGGAATGACTTTTGCTACTATTTATTTGTTTTGCAAGATGCTAAAAAGTAAATAGATTAAAGAATTACAAGAAACTCTATTCATCTCATCACGATTTATCGAAATAATTCTAGCACTTAGCTCACGTAGTATCTTAATTTCAAATATTTCGACTTTTGTCATATTAATGTCATAATTTATTTACATAATAGAGTGTTAAAAACTTGCTTTATTCTTCAATCCCCTGTACAAGTATGTAAACAAAGTCGACTAAATCATTCAGATTTGTCATGAATTATCAGGAGGGATGGAGATGTTATCATTACATTTCAACAAGCAAGTCTTCATTAATACTCTTAAAGCAAACAACAATGCTGTCGTTTTTTTAAGCACAATGTTTGCTCTCATGCTGACACTTGTTGTGCAAGGTACAATTCAAGGCACGTTGAAGCTTGAATATTTTGCTTATGCACTTGCTGCGACGCTAGCATTTTACGTGTGGGCCTTTATTGACACGAAATATCGTACTCAAAAGCTTTCTGATCAAGAAGCACATTTAGACTAAGAGATGGATGCCAAAGCATCCATCTTAAAGTCAATGTCATCATTTAAAGCACTCTATCAAAATAACAAGTTTTTCAATTCTGCTCTACTTATTAGAATAACCCAACATATAAACCATAAAGCAAACCTAAGGTCGCCCCAACCTCACCTACGACCAATAGTACCATCGCACCTCTCATGAGCAATTTTGGTAATTCAATACGCCCTAATTGATGTGGTTCTTTGAACTGATTTGTCGTATCTTTCAATAAGCCATGCAAAATATAACTTAAAATTGAAAATGCAAAAAAGAAAATATTAATCAAAATAAAGAGCAAATTTGTCGATTCATTCAACGCTGAAAAATATGCCATAACCGCTAGAATTAACGTTGCAGGTGCATATAGCAAACTACTCCTATGCGCAATATCAACATAATAATGTGCTCGAGCTTGTTTAGATAAGCTGATTTGCACATACTTCCATACACCAGTAAGCATACCGGTCAATAAAAAAATACCACTAAAAAAAATAGCAAGTCTTACCGATAATTCCATTTGATCGATCATGATCTGACATTCCTTCGCTATAAAACAGATTGCAATATGTTTAGCATCTTATCTCATATTTCATACTACGACTTCGCTAACTCCATACCTTATATAGAAATTTAAGCAAAAAAAAGCTCCAATAAGGAGCTTTTTTATTAGAGTTTAAAGCGTGATTTTAACGGTTTTAATTCGATTATCTTCCATTTCTAGAATTTCGAAATTAACCCCTTGGTGTTCAATCAACATACCAACTTCAACCGCCCCACTCGTTTTATCTAAAATCAGTCCTGCAACACTAAAGTAACCTGAGTCTTCTTGCACCAGATCTAAATCTAATATATCGAGCGCCAGCTCTAATTGATATAAATCTAACATACCAGACGCCTTCCAAGTGGTATCATCGATTTTAACCAATTCAAGCTGTTCATCAGCATCTGGGAATTCACCAGCAATTGCTTCAAAAACATCTAATGGTGAGATTAAGCCTTGAATATTGCCATATTCATTTGTAACAAGTACCAATGAACCTTTAGAAGTTCTTAATGTATTAATTGCATCAATCACTTTCATTTTTTCATAAATGAAAATAGGACGGACACGTTTCATCAAATCTTTTAGTTGATCTGGATCATCTAATGCATCAATCAATTCTTTTGCACGTACAATCGTGATGACTTTATCCAATTGTCCACGACAAACTGGGAAAAGACTATGAGGTACAGCTAATACCTGTTCACGAATTGCTTCGGCATCGTCCTCAATATTAACCCAAGAAATTTGATTTCGAGGTGTCATAATTGAAGCAACTGAACGTTCAGCAAGTGATAGCACACCACCAACCATATAACGCTCTTCATCACCAAAAGCTTGTTGAATTTCTTCAACTTCTTTGGATGTTGCAATATCGGCATCCAATTTACTGCCCATCAATTTCAAAATTGAATCTGCAGTTCGATGACGTAACGGGATCTTCGCTTGATTTTTTTCAAGATTACGATTCGAAAATTGATTGAATGCTTCAATTAGAATTGCAACACCAATACCTGAATAAATATAACCTTTAGGGATATGGAATCCAAAACCTTCAGCGATTAGACTTACACCGATCAATAACAAGAAACTTAAACAAAGGATAACCACCGTAGGATGACGGTTAACAAACGTAGTTAACGGTTTTGATGCAATTAACATGACAACCATAGCCACAATCATCGCAGCCATCATCACGTAAATATTATCCACCATACCAATCGCAGTGATCACTGAGTCGAGTGAAAATACCGCATCAAGCACGACGATCTGAGCCACAACTGCAGCAAAACCAGCGTATACGACATTGTTATTCGTTTTAATCTCGGGTTTACCCTCCATTTTTTCATGGAGTTCATTGACAGCCTTATACACAAGGAATAGACCACCAAACAGTAATATCAAATCCCGACCTGAGAATGTTTTTCCAAAAATTTCAATCAATGGTTGAGTTAAAGTCACTAACCACGAGATCGCAAAAAGTAGACCTAGACGCATTAATAATGCGAGGGATAAACCGATTACACGGGCTTTATCACGTTGTTCTGGAGGAAGTTTTTCTGCAAGTATCGCAATAAATACTAAGTTATCAATACCTAAAACGATTTCAAGAATGATAAGGGTAATTAACCCTATCCAAATGCCAGGATCCAATAAAAATTCCATATTAGATCTCCTGGTTCTTATTATTTAAGATAATGTAAGAAGCTAAATTAGGCCAACACGGCGACGGGTCCATATATAAAGTTACCTTTTCAGAAATGATGAAACTATTATGCATAAGAATTTTATTTTGTAATTACTTTTTTTATGTTCAAAACAATTTTTTATGTAAATTTAGATCATATCTTTAGTCGTAATTGCCATCCTTGAATAGTCTTTGACATTTTCGACACAAAAAAAAATATCAGTGCCAAGTTATAGTTCCTATATTTTTCAATAGAATTTGGTCAGCGTGGAATTGACATAAAGATATAATCATGAAGATCAGAATAGCTGTATTTTTCGAATCTTCTGTTTTGATACACATAAAGATATTTACAGATCATTGAAATATGTTTTATAAAACTGAAGTCAATAGGTGTCATACCTTTTGTCTGATTTAAGGTAAGCGCTTGAACATAAGTTGATTATTTGAACATAGTTCTTTTAATATAGGTTATGCTTCATGTAATATTTAAATTAATAAAAACAATTAAGTTACACTGACAAGGACGTAGCGATGTCAAAAAAATATGCAAAATTTTTACCTTCATCTGAAAATTTTGAACTCGAAAATTTTCCATTCTATTGGATCACTCAAGTCCATTCTCAGTATGTACTGAATGTTGACCATGTGCTCAAAAAGTATGGCGTTGATAATTCTCGTCGACGTTTGCTTGTCGCATTGTCTACTAAACCAGATGCAAGTGTTTCAGAACTCTCTGACATGATTGTGTCAAAAATGTCGACGACTACAAAAATCGTTTACCGTTTAAAAGATGAAGGAATGGTTGACACTTACTCGTGTGAAAACGATGCCCGTATTACGCGTGTGGTACTAACACCAAAAGGTTTAGAAATGACAAAAAAAATTAATGACCTGATGAGTGTGGTTCTTGAACAAACATTTGAGGGATTAACCCCACTTCAAATTGAAAAATTAATGGAAAGCTTAAAGCATATTTTCAAAAATTTAGCGCATTAATTTTCCTAAACTTTAGATTAAAGCCCATCATCAAACATATTGAGTTGGGCTGTATTGTTCTGCCGTGGTTTTGGACAATAAAAACATTCAAATTCCCCTACTGGAAAGCCTTCAACAAAGTTCTGAATGTCGGGGGATTTTAAACTCAACCACTGATCTAATTTATGGTGCGGAATAATAATTACTGACCGTTTAACATCTCCAGGCTCATGAAAATCCTTCATCATTTCGTGATGAATAGCATCCATGGTAATCATCGTTGCTGAACGATAAATAATTTGATCAATTTTCGTGATTTCATACAACGCTGCGATAAAAAATGCCTGACCATCTTTTCTTCTCACACCCCATCGTTGCGGTCGTCCATTAATATATTTTGCTTCATAAAACTCAGTGACTGGAATTACACCAAATTTACATTTTTCAAATGCTTCTTGAAAACTTCTTTTTTCGCTTAATGTTTCATTGCGTGCATTATAGGTTTTCTTCGCTATTTCTGTATCAGTTGCCCATTTTGGTATAAAACCAAAATTAACTAACCTCCACTCGTAGCTATGATCAGATTTAAATAATAACGGGGTTTCGTAGCTTGGATAAACCTCTTCCACATATTCAAATGAAATATGTGGAAGTTCTAATGCTTGGATTTGATGCGCTTGTATTGGCTTAAAGTTGGCACACATAGCATAATTTTCAATACTATAAAAAACTTAGGCTATTATAGCCGATCCAATTCAGTTCATTATGATGATATTGGTACTGTCATCCAGTGTGTACGCGTGAATTCATCCATAATCCAATGCCCATTAAAGCGCCCTAATCCAGAGTTCTTTTCTCCACCGAATGGTGCATTAGCATGGTCCGCGACACTTATATCATTAATATGTGTCATTCCAATATCGAGTTTTGAAGCGATTTCTACTCCGCGCTCAATATCAGATGTACATACAGCACCAGATAAACCAAACGGTGTGTCATTGGCGATTTTTATTGCATGTGCTTCATCATCTGCTCTGATGATCGGCAGAATTGGTCCGAAGCTTTCCTCTTGAGCAATTGCATATGTCGGCAATACATCGATAAACACATGAGGTGAAACCAAATTATTCTCAATACCCCCAGCATAGACCAACTTAGCACCTTCTATTTGAGCCTGATCAATGATTCGTTGATGCTGTTTCACTTGTGTATTATTAATAATAGGTCCTATAAGCGTCTCATCAAGATTAGGATCACCCACAGGAATATCTTTGACTTTGTTTAAAAGCTTTTCAACATATTCATTGTGAATCGATTGATCTACGATGACACGATTAGTGCTCATACAGATTTGACCTTGGTGAAGGAAGCGCCCCTTGATCGTCAAATCGACTGCCAAATCTAAATCTGCATCTTTAAGAATTAATAATGGCGCATTCCCCCCAAGCTCTAAAGCAAGTCGTTTGATTCTAGAGCTGGCCATCGCTTTAGCACCAACATTTTGTCCTACTTCTGTAGAGCCAGTGAATGAAATCATCTTCGGGATAGGATGCTCGACAAAATAATCCCCTATTTCACTACCACTACCCACAATGACATTCAGTACACCAGCGGGCACACCCGCCTCTTCAAACAATTTCCCTAATAATGTTCCACCTGTAACAGGTGTGTCACTCGCAGGTTTTAGTACCACTGTATTTCCACATGCGATTGCGCAAACAACCGATCGCATTGACAAATGAAATGGAAAATTCCAAGGGCTAATGACAGCAATAACACCCAACGCTTTGCGTTGATAAAAACTTTTTCTCGCAGGATCTTTACTTTCTAGCTGAACAGTTTGGATTTGATCAGGAAAAGTGAATGATTCTGAGATAATACCAAGCGCAGCACCTAATTCAATATTTGCCTTGAGACGCGTACTTCCAGACTCGGTAATCAGCCAATCTATAATTTCGTCTTTACGTAATTGTATGATGTCATGCAGCTTCTGAATGATTTTCTTGCGATCTATAGCAGAGGTAATTAAGCCAAGATCAAATGCTTGTTGTGCTGCAGAAAAAGCGAGATCAACATCAGACTGATTCGCCGCTTGAATTTGGTGTATTTCTTTTAAATCAAATGGATTAAAATTTTGTATGACACGCTCTGAAGAGCCTTTTAACCAAGAACCGTTAATATACTGTTGATTTAAATTTGAATATCGCGTCATTTTATGTCCCTCTACATGCCACTTTTTACCCAATGGTCAACTATTTTACACAATCGTAAAAAAAGCCTCCGGAGAGGCTTTTTTATTTTAATTAGTCACCAGTATAACCTTTAAGCTTCAAGCGGTAAGCATGAAGTAATGGTTCTGTATAACCTGATGGTTGTTCAGCACCTTTAAACACTAAATCATATGCTGCTTGGTAAGCATAACCGTCAAACCCAGGCGCCATTGGTGTGTACGCTGGATCGTTCGCATTTTGCTCATCTACAATTTTAGCCATACGTTGCATTACTTCTTCAACTTGCTCTTTAGTCACGATACCGTGACGTAACCAGTTAGCAACGTGTTGAGATGAAATACGTAAAGTTGCACGGTCTTCCATCAAACCAACGTTGTTGATGTCTGGAACTTTAGAACAACCAACACCCAAATCAACCCAACGAACAACATAACCAAGAATACCCTGAAGGTTATTTTCTAACTCTTTGGTTTTCTCTTCATCAGTCCAATTCGTATCAGTCGCTAATGGTGGAGTTAATAAATCATCTAAAGGTAATGCTTCAGTTTTTAACAACTCTTGTTGACGCGCTGAAACATTACATTGGTGATAGTGAATCGCATGAATTACAGCACCAGATGGTGATGGAACCCAAGCACAGCTCGCACCAGCTTCAGGATGCTCAATTTTGGTTTTATACATATCTAAAAGCATATCTGGTTTAGGCCACATGCCTTTACCAATTTGTGCTTTGCCACGTAAGCCTGCTTGTAAACCAACCATCACGTTACGGTTTTCATATGCAGGGAACCAAATTTGAGATTTAACTTCACCCTTACGAACGAATGGACCTGCTTCCATAAAGGTATGGATTTCGTCACCTGTACGGTCCATGAATCCTGTGTTAATGAAGATGGTACGATCTTTCGCTTGAGCAATACAGTTTTTCAAGTTTACAGAAGTACGGCGCTCTTCATCCATGATCCCGATTTTAAGCGTTTTTGCTGGCAAACCTAGAGCTTGTTCTGCACGCTCAAATAGTTCAACTGCAAATGCAACTTCTTCAGGGCCATGCATCTTAGGTTTAACGATATACATAGAACCTTTACGAGAGTTCTTGATTTCATTTTGACCTTTGATGTCAGCAAACGTTAATAACGGTGTGATCAATGCATCCATGATACCTTCATAGATTTCTTGACCATCCACTAGGATCGCCGGGTTCGTCATCAAATGACCAACGTTACGAAGAAGCATCAATGAACGACCGTGTAAAGTTGTTTCGCCACCGATCAGATTTTTGTGGGTACGGTCTTTGTTTAAAGCACGAGTAATGGTTTTACCATTTTTCTCGATTTTCTCTTCCAAAGTACCCTTCATCAAACCTAACCAGTTACGGTAGCCTTCAACTTTTTCTTCAGCATCAACCGCAGCAATTGAGTCTTCCAAATCTTGGATCGTTGTTACCGCAGATTCTAAAACAAGATCTTTTACGCCAGCAGCATCCGTTTGACCAATTGGGCTTGTCGCATCGATTTCAATGATGACATGCAAACCATTATTTAATAAAACGATTTCTGTCGGCGCAGACTCTTCACCATTAAAACCTACAAATTGAGCTTCTTTAGCCAAATTCGTTGTGCTGCCATCTTTAAGCGTTACCACTAATTTTTTTGCTTCAACAGCGTATTTCGTAGCATCCGCATGTGATCCATTTGCTAAAGGGAAAGTTTCATTTAAGAAATTTTTAGCAAAAGCGATAACTTTTTCGCCACGAACAGGGTTATACCCCTTACCTTTTTCCGCACCGCCTTCTTCCGAGATGACATCGAAACCATACAATGCGTCATATAAAGAGCCCCAACGAGCATTTGCAGCGTTCAAGCAGTAACGTGCATTACGTACAGGCACAACCAATTGTGCACCCGCCAATAGTGCGATTTCTTCATCTACATTTTCAGTTGTAATTTGAAAATCTTCTACTTCTGGTAATAAGTAGCCAATTTCTGTCAGGAAAGCTTTGTAAGCTCCTAATTCAAATTTATTATTGCGGTGCCATTCATCAATTTTCGCTTGAATGTCATCACGCTTAGCCAAGAGTGCTTTATTTTTTGGGCTAAGATCAACAACGACTTGTTCAAAGTTTTTCCAGTAAGTTTCACTGTCTAAACCAGAACCTGGTAGTGCTTCATTTTCGATGAAATCGTAGAGTTCTTTAGCAATCGCTAACTTGCCTTTCTGAATACGTGCAGTCATTGTCTTTCCTGATATTGCTACTTTTTATACAAGAGAATCTAGTATACCCATTTATAAATTGCTGAATAGTAATATCACATTGCTAAATAGTGATCATTTATTATAGACACCAATCAGATGAGACTTTTGATCTATTACTTATTGAGTCGTTTTAATTCAACAATCTAATTACAGTGTATAAAGTTTTATAAAGGTAGAAATTAGACTTAAGTGCCAATTTCCATCAAATCTGATTTAATTTAAACCAATATGTCTATTTTCTCTACGCTTTTAAGCGACGATTTCAAATTTATTCCACTCCAAATAAAAAAACCCAAACATCATCTGTTTGGGTTCGTTTTTGAATTTTCACATTTATTCTGCAGGCATATCAATTTGTCGATGCGCAGATTGTAAATAGTCATCTGATTGCATTTCGAGTAAGCGTGAACGTGTGCGTTCGATTTCAAACGCTAATTTTTCGCCACTATATATATCAATGATACTGGCATGTGAGGTTAGTAATAATTTAACACCACGATCATAGAACTCATCGACTAAATAAATGAATCGGCGTGTTCCTTCTGATAAATAATCATTCAGATCGGGAACATTACTGACTAGGACAGTGTTATAAGTGTTCGCAATTTCGATAAAGTCCGCAGGACTTCGTGGCTTCATACAGAGTTCAGAAAACTCACACCATAATACATCTTCAGTATGACCAATTGTATCGACATTACGTCCATTAATGATGATCGGTTCTTCACTCACATTTTGAGCACTGGTTAATGCTGAAAAACGTTGTGCCATCCATACCTGATTATCATGGCTTAAAGGTGATTTGAACAACTGCGCTTGTTTCAGTACACGCAAACGATAGTCAACACCTGCATCCACATTCAAAATGACACAATTCTTTTTTACCATTTCAATCGTTGGAATAAAGCGGTCGCGATGAATACCGTTCTTGTATAAACCATCTGGTGCAATGTTTGATGTCGCAACAAGTGTAATTCCACGAACAAATAGCTTTTGGAATAAATCACTTAAAATCATCGCATCCGTGACATTTGATACAAAGAATTCATCAAAACAGATCACAACCGCATCTTTGTAAATTTGATCAGCAACGATGTCGAGTGGATTTTGCTGTCCTGAATTTTTATTTAACTCTTTATGCACATATTGCATAAAATGATGGAAATGCATACGCGTCTTACGACGGAATGGTATCGCATCATAAAACTGGTCCATCAACCAAGTTTTTCCACGCCCAACACCACCCCACATATAAACACCCTTCGGGGCTGTTTGACGGCGAAAACGTCGAAACGCTTTTTTAGAAGCTTTATATCGTAAGATCAGTTCTTCCCAAACACGATTAAGTTCATGTACAGCTTGAGCTTGAGCATCATCAGGCATAAATTGTCCTGACGAAATTGCGTGAGCATAACGTTCTGCAGGTGATTGCGGAGTGTGACTTAAACTATTTTGCGAAGAATGAGAATGGAACATAGATATTGATTACTTTTTTAGGCCGTCGGAAGTATAACGAATATTTAAAAAAATGATAAATAACACTTTGGCATATACCATTTGAGCATACATGCTGAGGTTATTTCCCATACTGTCGTGGACTTTGTCCAAACCATCTTTTAAAAGCATGGTTAAATGCTGCAGGTTCTGAATATCCAAGCATTTCAGCTATTACTTCGATTGAATACTCTTTGTACTCAATTAATCGAAGCGCTTTCTCTCGAATGAGTTGCTCCCGTATTTGCTTATAGCTTGTATCCAGTTGGTTAAGCTGATGTCGCAAAGTACGCTCTGGAATATTCAATGCTTGAGCAGTTTCTGCCATTGTTGGAATCTGCCCCGTTTGTAAATCCAAATAATCGTGAATTCTTTGAATCAACTGGTGTTGATTCAATTGTTGTGCATTCAATCTTTCGATTTCAGCATTACATCTTTGTTGATGGACATTAAATGTGATTTGATCAGCTGAAGGCAACTTCAATTCTAAAATTTCAGCATCAAAAATCAGTCGAAATTTCTCTTGTTCAAACCGAACTTGTTCACCGAAATAATTCAAATACTTGTTCAAAAAAATGGATTCTTTCGGTCGTGAAAACGGCAATTCAATCTGCACTTCAGGAAAGGGCAATCCTATCATTTTGTAGATATCTTGCACGAATTTAACCGTACCTGAAATTTCACATTGGGCCCTGAACTCATCAACTTCACTTTGTAAATTGAGTGGCTCATAACATAAAGCCGCATAGACACTCGTCTGCTCTAATGTAAGCCTACCCGATAAATGGGTAAGTGCTTGATAGCGTATTCCATTTGTGAGAGCCGCACCGACATTCGAGCTTGTGACCAACAGCATGAGAAGCGGACCATAGCCTGCGAGCGCATAATGTTGACCGACATCCAAACCAAGCAGCGGGTTAACCCCTTTAGCAATAATTCTTTGAATGATTTGTTCTAATTCAGGTTGAATCGTTGAACTCGGATCTAAGGCATCCGCCTTTAAACCGACAGCTTCCAATCTTTCGTCCACATTTATTCCGACCTGTCGCATGCCCTGTATGAGATACAACAAACCGAGAATCGACCTTTTCATAAAACAGAATTTTAAAATTAAAGTTGCATATGTTTTACCCTAAAAAAAAGGGAAAGAATATTGCCGAAAATATCAATATTAAATGTCAATGAAATCATGTCAGTTTCAGTCCAGACTGCTTATGATAGCTTCAAATAATATAAACGAGTATTAAAATGGAAGTTACATCAGATCAGCTAGATACAAATTCAGTCGACTTAATTGAAACGCAACTCATCAAGAAAAATACTAAAATTGCGATTATCGGCGCCGGATTTGGAGGATTAGCCACAGCTATTCAACTTCTTAAACGCGGTATCAAAGATTTTGTTATTCTTGAAAAAGCTACAGATGTAGGTGGTACTTGGCGTGAAAATCAATACCCGGGTGCTGCATGTGATGTGCAGTCTCATATGTATTCATTATCTTTTGCACCTAAATCTGATTGGACAAAACGATATGCTGAAGCACCTGAAATTTTTCAATATATTCAAGATCTTATTCAAGAATATGATTTAAAAAAATTTATTCAATTTGATACCGAAGTCATTTCGACACGCTTCGATGAGCAAGCTCATGCGTGGGAAATCTCCATCAAGAATCAAAGTGCTCTACGCAGTCAATTCCTTATTTTTGCCTCTGGTCCATTGCATATTCCTCAAATTCCAAAGATTAAAGGTATCGAAAAATTTAAAGGCGAAGTATTCCACTCATCATCTTGGAATCATGCTTATGACCTGAATGGTAAACGTGTAGCCAGTATCGGCACAGGTGGAAGTGCAATTCAATATATTCCTGAGATTGCACCAAAAACCAAACAGTTATACGTGTTTCAAAGAACTGCTGCATGGGTAATACCGCGCGATGAACGTGCTTATAATGCTTTAGACAAAAAACTGTTTGCCCAATACGACTGGTTTAGAAAATTGCATCGAGCGCGCTTGTATTGGTCAAATGAATCACGCGTAGTTCCGATTGTAAAACCTCAAATGATGCGACTGGGTCAAAAACTTGCAGAAGCTTTTATTCGCTTCCAAGTCAAAGATAAAGAAATAGCAAAAAAATTGACACCAGATTACACCATGGGGTGTAAAAGAATTTTGGTATCAAATCGATATTTCCCAACATTTAATCGCAAGAATGTAGAGCTCGTGACGGACAGCATCCAAGAAATTACTGAAAATGCGATTGTTACCAAAGATGGGCAAGTACGAGAAATAGATTGCTTAATTTACGGTACTGGTTTTATTACTGATCCACGAATTTATTTAAAAGATTTTAAATGTTATGGTGAAAATGGTATTGAGTTGAAAGAAGCATGGAAAGAGGGTGCTGAAAGCTACTATGGAATTTCTACCAAAGGATTTCCAAATCTCTTTCAACTTTTAGGCCCGAATACTGTTTTAGGTCATAACTCTGTAATTTTTATGATCGAATCTCAAGTGAATTACATTCTACAACTGATTGAAGCTGTAGAAAAATCCAAAACCAAAGCAATCGTGGTCAAAGATGTAGTCCAAGAAGAATTCAACCGTAAAATCCAAGAAAAATTTGCAGGCACAGTTTGGCAATCTGGCTGTGTGAGTTGGTATCAGCAAGAAGGCGGAAAGAATTTTTCACTTTGGCCGAGTTATACATGGAAGTATTGGCTAGAAACCAAAAATGCAAATCTAGCCGATTACCGTTTCTTTAATTAAATGAATAAAAAAAATCAGCTCAATTGAGCTGATTTTTTTTACTGAGCCAGCGCTTTTTGAATATCATCTTCAATGCTTTCTGGTTTAGTTGTAGGTGCATATCGATTAAGCACTTTGCCATCTTTTCCAATCAAAAATTTGGTAAAGTTCCACTTAATTCCACTTCCTAAAATGCCTTTGCTGTTGTTGGTGAGATACCGAAAAATCACATGGGCTTCAGGACCTTTTACATCCACTTTAGCGAACATCGGAAAGGATACACCGTAATTTCTCTGGCAAAAACTACCAATTTCTTCGTGCGTACCCGGATCTTGCCCACCAAATTGATTACACGGAAATCCTAATACCTCAAAACCTTGATCTTTATACTTTTCATACAGCGCTTCCAACCCTGCAAATTGTGGCGTAAATCCACATTTGCTGGCTGTGTTGACTATCAATAGCACTTTACCTTCATAGTCCGAAAATTGCTTATTTTCCCCTTCTAGCAATTCTGCCTCAAATTGATAAATATTGGTCATGGATAGGTTTCCTCATCATTTTTTTCTTGGGTTTTTAATTCTAATGAAGCTGAGTTTACACAATAGCGAAGACCTGTAGGTTCAGGTCCATCCTCAAAAACATGACCTAGATGTGCGTCACAATGATGACAAACAATCTCAGTACGAATCATGCCATGTGAGTGATCGTCATGTTCTTCAATGACTGTTTGGTTGATTGGACGATAAAAACTAGGCCATCCACAACCACTGTCATATTTGGTTTCTGAAGTAAATAAAGGTTCGCCACAGCAACGACAAACATAAGTTCCTTCTTGTTTGGTATTCCAATATCGCCCTGTGAAAGCAGGCTCAGTTCCCTTTTGACGGGTAATGCGATACTCCTCTGGTGATAACTCTCTTTGCCATTCTCGGTCTGTTTTATTGAGTTTTCCCATGATTAACTCCTTTAAATCTTTGACATTCAATGTCATGCTTCAGTACCTTCATATTTACGCTAGAGCTTGAAAAATTTCTAGCTAAATTTCTACATAGATTGTGATATTTAGTAATCTATTTTTATTCACTCAAAAATAATTGGATGGGAATATGTCCGTTTTAGGTAACACTACTCCACGCGAAATTAAGAAATCGTCTAAGCTCGAGCATGTATGCTATGACATTCGTGGACCTGTGTTACGCGCCGCCAACGAAATGGAAGAAGCCGGACATAAGATAATTAAACTCAATATCGGCAACCCAGCGCCCTTCGGTTTTGAAGCACCTCAAGAAATTATCAATGATGTTGCGTTGAATTTACCAAATGCAATCGGCTATACAGACTCAAAAGGGATTTTCCCTGCCCGCAAAGCGGTTTGTCAGTATTATCAACAAAAAGGTATTTTCAATATGCATGTCAATGATGTGTATATTGGGAATGGTGTTTCTGAGCTGATTGTAATGGCTATGCAAGGCCTGTTAGATGACGGCGATGAAATGCTGGTGCCAATGCCAGATTATCCATTATGGACTGCTGCCGTTAATCTTTCTGGTGGCACAGCAATTCATTATAAATGTGATGAAGAAGATAATTGGTATCCTGATATTCAGGATATGGAAAACAAAATTACGCCTAATACTCGTGGGATCGTGATTATCAATCCGAACAACCCAACGGGTGCTGTTTATCCACGCCATGTCTTAGAAAAAATTGTCGCTCTTGCAAAAAAATATGACCTGATTTTATTTGCTGATGAGATCTACGATAAGATCGTTTACGATGGAATCGAACATGTATCGGTCGCTGCCCTTGCGGGTAATCAACTGTGTATTTCATTTAACGGATTATCTAAATCCTATCGAATCGCTGGATACCGTTCAGGCTGGATGGCAATTACGGGTGATAAGACACGTGCGGCAGATTATATTGAAGGTCTAGATATGCTCGCGTCAATGCGCCTGTGTGCTAACCATCAAGCTCAATACGCTATTCAAACTGCATTGGGTGGCTACCAGTCTATCAACGATTTAATTCGTCCAGGTGGTCGTTTGTATGAGCAACGCAATATTGCTTGGCAAATGTTGAATGAAATCCCAGGTGTAAGCTGCGTTAAACCTGAAGGTGCAATGTATTGTTTCCCTAAACTTGATCCTGAAATTTATCCTATTCAGGATGATGAACAGTTTATGCTTGACTTCCTCAAATCAGAAAAAGTTTTATTGGTTCAAGGTACAGGATTCAACTGGCCTACCCCTGATCATTTCCGTGTGGTGTTCTTACCTGCCGAAAATGAATTACGTGAAGCAATCAATCGTTTAGGAAGATTCTTAGCAAAAATGCGTTAATTCGGTCGTTTTATGTGAATGATGTATTTAAAACCCCCAGATTTCAATCTGGGGGTTTTATATTTAATATTTTGATTATTTCATGATATCAATTTCATTTTGATTATATACAAACACCCTTCTTTTCCTTTATCGTGATTAAGCATTATCCATGCACAATACTATAAAAAACATTTAGGAAAAAAGATGAAAAAGACGCTAACCGCACTGACTCTATCGATTGGCTTGTTATTACCCCTAGCGAGCTTTGCTAAAAATAACGTTGTCGTCGTTGCAACTGGGGGAACGATTGCTGGTGCTGGTGCTAGTTCAACCAACAGCGCCACTTACACTGCCGCAAAAGTTCCAGTAGATGACTTACTGAATGCCGTCCCTCAAATTAAAGATTTAGCCAATGTGAGTGGCGTACAAGCAATGCAAGTTGCTTCTGAAAGTATTACGGACAAAGAATTACTTTCCCTTGCCCGCCAAGTCAATGATTTGGTTAAAAAGTCAGATGTAAATGGTGTTGTGATTACACATGGCACAGATACTTTAGAAGAAACCGCTTTTTTTCTTAATCTAGTCGTACAAACGGAAAAACCTATTGTTGTTGTCGGCTCAATGCGCCCATCGACGGCTTTATCTGCGGATGGCCCACTAAATTTATATAGTGCAGTTGCTCTGGCAGCAGACCCGAGTGCAAAAAATAAAGGGGTATTCGTCCTTATGAACGATAGTATTTTTGCAGCTCGAGATGTGACTAAAGGCATTAATATTCATACTAATGCCTTTGTAAGCCAATGGGGAGCTTTAGGGACGTTAGTAGAATCTAAACCTTATTGGTTCCGAAGTTCTGTTAAGCGATTTAATCAGCGGTCAGAATTTAATATCGAGAATATTAAGGGTGATACACTCCCATTAGTTCAAATTGTCTATGGCTCTGGCAACATGATTCATGATGCTTATCAAGCGTATGCCAAGGCTGGGGTTAAAGCCATTGTCCATGCAGGTACAGGAAACGGCTCAGTCGCGAAAAATATTGTTCCCACGCTGAATCAACTTCAGCAAAGTGGTATACAAATTGTACGTTCTTCACGAGTGCCACAAGGATTCGTTCTCCGTAATGCCGAACAGCCAGATGACAAATATGGTTGGGTAGTTGCACATGACTTCAACCCTCAAAAAGCTAAAATTTTAACCGCGCTTGCTTTAACCAAAACCAAAGATGCAAAAGAAATACAACGCATGTTCTGGGAATATTAAGCCCAATTTTCATGTTATAAAAAAGTGCCGAATGGCACTTTTTTTGATTGATATAAAATCGCCTTTATTCAAATCGAAGATAATTTGTGCGAATCATATAAAATATCGTGGATTCTCAGCTCTAAATCACTTTGCATGATAAAATACGCTCTGCTCTTGTAAAGGACTCATCTATGCAGTTTGTTCATCTCGGTGTTCATACAGAATTTTCTATTACTGAATCAATCGTACGTATACCTGATCTAATGAAGTCTGCTGTACAGGATTCTATGCCTGCACTCGCGATGACAGATTTATCGAACTTACATGCAGCAGTGAAGTTTTATACCTCGTGTCTTAAAAAAGGGATTAAACCTATTTTAGGAAGTGTGATTCGTTTGAATGATGAATCACATCGTATGACTTTACTGGCGATGAATAATGAGGGTTGGCGTAGTTTAACTGAAGTAGTATCGCGCGGCTTTATTGAAGGACAACAACTCAGTATCCCGTGTGTAAAAAAAGAATGGGTGTTAGAACAAGCGCCGGGCATGATTGCACTTTTAGGGATTAAAAGTGATGTTGGAGAAATGCTGTGTTCAAGTAGCCCTGAAAAAGCTGAACCCTTACTTGAAGCTTGGATAGAAAAATTTGGCAATCGTGTCTATTTAGCACTCACGCGCACCAATCGCCCACAAGAAGAAGATTTTATTATTGAAGCTGTTAAATTAGCCGCAAAATATCAAATCGGTGTTGTCGCTCATAATGATGTTCATTTTATTAGAGAAGAAGACTTTGAAGCCCATGAAGCGCGCGTCTGCATCGCAGATGGCTATGTTTTAGGTGATAATCGTCGTCCACGTACTTACAGCCCTGAGCAATATTTCAAAACAACAGCGCAAATGGTGGAGTTATTTGCTGATATCCCCAGTGCTATTCAAAATACAGTTGAAATTGCTAAACGCTGTAATGTGACACTTCGCTTAGGTAAATACTTTTTACCTGACTATCCAATTCCTGAAGGTCATACAATTGATACCTTCTTTGCCCATTTGTCTAAAGAAGGATTAGAAGAACGTCTTAATCACCTCTATCCTGTGGAGAAACGTGGAGAAGACTGGCCTGAAATTCGCAAAGAATATGACGATCGATTAGATTTCGAAATCAAGATCATTAACTCGATGGGATTCCCAGGTTACTTCTTGATTGTCATGGACTTCATTCAGTGGTCCAAGAACAATGGCGTACCTGTAGGCCCGGGCCGTGGTTCAGGTGCAGGCTCATTAGTTGCATACAGTTTAAAAATTACAGATTTAGATCCACTACCATACGGACTTCTTTTCGAACGTTTCTTAAACCCTGAACGTGTTTCGATGCCAGACTTTGACGTGGATTTCTGTATCGCAGGTCGTGATCGTGTAATTGATTATGTAGCACGAACTTATGGGCGTGACGCTGTATCTCAAATTGCAACATTTGGTACGATGGCAGCGAAAGGTGCAATTCGAGATGTTGCACGAGTTTTAGGTAAGTCTTACGGCTTAGCAGATCGTATTTCTA
This sequence comes from Acinetobacter sp. ANC_7513, assembly GCF_056779915.1. Classification (NCBI taxonomy): domain Bacteria; kingdom Pseudomonadati; phylum Pseudomonadota; class Gammaproteobacteria; order Moraxellales; family Moraxellaceae; genus Acinetobacter; species Acinetobacter sp. ANC_7513. The sequence goes on along the minus strand of NZ_JBWYIW010000010.1, from coordinate 66,181 downwards.
AAATGATCCCGACTAAACCTTTAGGTTTAAGTTTGGAAGAATCTTTAGAAGCAGAACCACAACTTAAAGATATTGTAACCAACCCATCCAACCCAGATTATGAAGATGCATCAGAAATCTGGGAAATGGCGCTTAAACTTGAAGGAATAACGCGTAACACTGGTAAGCACGCAGGTGGTGTTGTAATCGCACCGACCAAGATTACGGACTTCTCAGCTGTACTGTGTGACGAAGATGGTACCGGTCGTGTTGCTCAATTTGATAAAGACGATGTTGAGGCGGCAGGACTTGTTAAATTTGACTTCTTGGGGTTGCGAAATCTTACTGTAATTGAAGATGCTATTCAGCACATTAACCAACGATTAAAGTTTGATATACCTCTAAAGATTGAGAATATTCCGCTAAATGACAAAGCTGCATATTCGATATTTGCCGAAGCAAATACCACTGCGGTATTCCAATTTGAATCCGTGGGCATGAAAAAAATGCTCAAGGAAGCACGCCCAAGTAAATTTGAAGAAATTATTGCCTTCGTGTCATTGTACCGCCCGGGTCCAATGGATCTAATTCCAGACTTTATTCACCGGATGCATGGTGGAGAGTTCGAATACTTACATCCCCTATTAGAAGGTGTATTAGAACCAACATACGGGATTATGGTATATCAAGAACAGGTCATGCAAGCAGCACAGTATTGTGCAGGATATAGTCTAGGTGGTGCGGACTTACTTCGTCGTGCGATGGGTAAAAAGAAACCTGAAGAGATGGTTAAACAACGCCAAATCTTTATTGAAGGTGCTGCAAAAAAAGATATCGATGAGCAAACGGCGAACCATATCTTTGACTATATGGAAAAATTTGCAGGCTATGGTTTCAACAAATCACATGCTGCAGCCTATGCATTGGTGGCTTATCAGACGGCTTGGTTAAAAGCACACTATCCTTCTGAGTTTATGTCCGCTGTACTGACTTCGGAAATGCAAAACACAGACAGTATTGTATTTTTGATTGATGACTGTCGTAACAATGGTCTCGATGTGTTACCACCTTCCGTCAATATGTCGATTTATCAATTCCATGCAATTGATGAAAAAACCATTGTATATGGTCTAGGTGCAATCAAGGGTGTTGGTGAAGCAGCAATGCAATCCGTGATTGATTCACGTAAGCAACTTGGACCTTATAAAGATTTATTTGATTTCTGCCATCGCATTGATCTGAAGAAAATCAATAAACGTACACTTGAAGCTTTGATTCGCTCAGGTGCATTAGATTGTCTCGGGCTTGAACGCGCGACTTTAATGGCTCAATTGCCTGAAGCGGTACAAGCAGCCGAACAAGCTCGTTCAAACCGCGAAACTGGCATTATGGATTTATTTGGTGAAGTTGAAGAAGTTCAACGTAAACCTACTAAACCTGTAAAACCTTGGTCTGATGAAGTCCGTTTAAAAGGTGAAAAAGACACCTTAGGTTTATATTTAACAGGACACCCGATCGATGTGTATCGCCCCGAGTTAAAAGCGTTTATTTCTAACAAAATTAATGAGCTGACTCCAACACGTCGTGGAGTAACTACTGTATTTGCCGGCTTGGTTGTGGATGTCGCAAATTTCCCTAACCGCATGATGATCACACTCGATGATGGTACTGCTCGAATCGAAGTCTCAGCAAATCATGAACGCTTCCAACGTTTTAAAGACGTTATTGTGAATGAAAGAGTGATCGTGATTGAAGGTGAAATTTATGAACGTGAAGGCTTCGACCGTCCGATGGGACGCCTTACTAAGGCGTTTACATTAAACGAAATTCGTCAAAAACGTGCGAATCACATCCTCATCAAATTACGACCTGAGCATATTCAGCCAAATCTTGGTCAAGAGCTTTCACAGATCATTCAACCATTTTGTAATGTAGATATGTGTCAGCATGTGCCATTACAAGTACAACTCGACTTTCCATATGCAACGGCTGATTTTCATTTACCACCGCAATGGAATGTCGCACCACTCGATGACTTATTGTTCAAACTGCGCGACTATTTTGGTAAAGAGGCCTTACATGTGGAGTATCATGTTAAATCAAAAGCTGCACGTTCCCACGCCGTAGAACCAAAATCAGAACCAGTCGTCACATCACATGCCTCTCCACCTGACCAGATCAGTATGGATGAAGCAATGGATCAATACATGACGGAAGTCAGTCAATACTCTTAATTTTGGAAGATTTATGAATTTAATTGATAATGCTGCTGTCTCAGCGCATTTGTCTCATGTGCGTATTGTCATGGTGAATACTACCCTGCCTGCGAATATCGGTAGCGCACTTAGAGCAATGAAAACCATGGGGCTTTCAAAATTGGTTTTAGTTGCACCTAAAACTTATCCTCATCCTGATATTGATGCACTTGCAGCCGGTGCAACCGATTTAATTGATCAAATTCAGATTGTAGAAACGCTTGAAGAAGCCATCGCAGATTGTCATTTAGTCTTTGGTACAAGTGCTCGTAGCCGAACTATTCCATGGCCTTTATTAGATGCTCGACCTGCTGCTGATAAATCGATGCAAGCGGTGATCAAAGAACAACAAGAAATTGCCGTAATATTTGGGCGCGAAGATCGCGGATTAACCAATGAAGAGTTGGCCTTGGCGAATTACCATGTGACCATCCCTGTGAATACAGACTATGGGGTACTCAATGTCGCTCAAGCCATTCAAATTATTTGCTATGAAATGCGAATGGCGACCACGGCTCTCATGGAACAAGTTGAAGATCCTCAAGCAGTTATGAAAGTGACTGATGAAGATTCTATGCATTGGGATGAGCCGTTGGTAACACATCAACAGATGGAACAATTTTATCCTCATTTTGAAAAAATGTTGCACGAAATCGAGTTTTTAGACCCAGAAAACCCACGATTATTGCCTTTACGCTTGCGTCGCTTATTCGGACGTATACAATTAGATCGTATGGAGTACCATCTTCTTAGAGGTATTTTCAGTCGTGTTCAGGCATTGAACAATGGCACATGGAAAAAGTCAGATTCTAAAGAGAAATCAAAAGATGCTTAAACAGCTTAAAGAAGATATTCAAGCTGTGTTCGCCCGCGATCCTGCGGCGCGCAACACATTTGAAGTTTTAACCACTTATCCCGGAATTCACGCACTGATTATGCATCGTGTTGCGCATGAGCTTTGGAAAAAAGAGTGTAAAACTTCTGCCCGCATGCTGTCTTCTTTTAGTCGTTTCGCAACTGGTATCGAAATTCACCCAGGTGCCAAAATTGGCAAACGTTTTTTTATAGATCACGGTATGGGTGTGGTCATTGGGGAAACAGCTGAAATTGGTGATGATGTGACGCTCTATCATGGCGTGACATTAGGTGGCACCACTTGGAATAAAGGCAAACGTCACCCAACTTTAGAAGATGGTGTAGTCGTTGGCGCAGGTGCGAAAATTTTGGGACCATTCACCGTGCATAAGAATGCGAAAGTAGGCTCAAATGCTGTGGTCACTAAAGAAGTCCCTGAAGGTGCTACTGCCGTAGGTAACCCAGCGCGATTTATTATCAAAAATCAGCAAAAAGATTTGGACAAAGAATCTGAACGACGCAATTATGCAGAAAGCATCGGTTTTCAGCCTTATGCGACAACCCAAGATCAATCAGATCCTATGTTAGAAGGTATGCGGGTATTGTTGGATCGTATACAGCACAATGAAAAGCGCATGAACACTCTATGTCAGCGACTTTCATTACTTGATCCAACATTTAATAACGCACAAAGTAATGGACAACCATTTAGCGCTGAAGAGTTAAAAATCATTGACGAAGTTCGTCGTGAGTGCGAAGCTCAAACTGCACAATCAAAAGCTTAATGTATAAGTTTGACTAAGTTAGGTGAATCTGAGTTGCATGTTGTTTCGACTTTTCATAGACTCAGATACAACCTGAACTAGAATTTAAAAACATAATATTGGAAGAAAATATGACGATTAAGCCCCTCATTGCCACCATGATCGCTGTTTCATTATTGAGTGCTTGTAGCTCTCCAGCAGTAAAAAAACAATCTAAAACAAACGATCCAATCGTCTTTTCTGAGCCTGATTTAAGTGCGCCATTTTATGCATTAAATCCTTTTAATTATAGCCAACCACCAGTATTCGAGCTTGAACTAAAAAAAGCTGCTGCTGCACCACTTCAAAAACTTGAGGTGACTGATCCTAATAATCCAAACAGAAAGATGATCCTCGACCAAAACAAATTAATCGTACCGACTGTGAATAGTTCACAACGTGCGATGAAATACACGGTTTTAGCGGGTCAAAATGAAATCGATATTACAGAAATTGATGACTTCCTCCAGATGGTTGAAGGTAAAGCACGTCACTATCCTCCTCGCTTTACAGATCGTCAAGAACGTCGCGGTTTTGAAGCTAAATTACGTGAAGTTTCAGCTCAACTAGATACTTTAGCAGCGAAAGATAACGCGTCATTCGATATCCTAATTCGTGCATTTAAAGCAAGTATATTGGGTCGTAACCTCGATCTTGGTTCTGCTTATACCACTAAATCATTAAAATATGCACAACAAATCCTGAAGATCAACAAAGAAGATGCTGAAGCGAACTTCTGGTTTGGTTTCTCTTTGTCTGAAGGTGGTGGTCAAAAAGAAGCTATTCCATATATCGATAAGGCCATCAAGGCAGGTGTTCAAGAAGCTTATCTCGTAGCTGTTAATAACTACCTCGCATTGAATCAAAAGAAAAATGCAATCACAACTTTAAAAAATTACAAAGTGAAATATCCTGAAGAAACTGAAGTTGCTGACCGCTTAATTCAAGAAATTGAGAAACAAGGTCGTTACAATGTTTGGCAAATTTTAAACAATCCAGCGAAATCATAATCTTATTTCATAAAAAAATAGACTGATCATTCAGTCTATTTTTTTTGGAGCTTATTTTTATATCCAAAAAAATAACGTATGCTCAGCGTTAATGATTCATGCTGACAGTTGAAAATATGTTTATGATGAACAATAAATACATTGGCGCCCTACTGATCGCAACACCACTATTTATGACAGGTTGCCAAGTCGTCAGTGTAAAAAATCAAGCGCTTAATGTCTCGATCGCGAATGAACGAGATAGCATATTAACGCGTAAAAAAATGAGTGAAGCGAGTCTGAATGTTCTCTCAATGACAGGCAGTGAGGCTGAAAGTTGTTCTAATGATCCCGATAAATGTGTATCTGATCTAAAAAAAATTAAACAAATTCAAGATGAACAACTTTATTCAACTGCAAGTGAAGCATATTTGACACGGGCATTAGCCCTCAGTAATTCTTCTGCTTGTAATACCAGTTTAATTAATAAATATCAGTCAGAAGAAAAGAAAAAAATTCATCAAGAAAACTATAGTCAATGTCTTGACCAACAGTTAGCAATGCTTGATAAAAGTATTCGTTATAGTTATGCCTATCTATTCAAGACAAAACGCCAACCAAGCGACCGTATTTTCGATAATAGACAAGTTCAAATACGAGATTTCTACAATCAAGCCTTGGCGAAAATGGTGATGACCTACGGTATGCGCTATACGGGTGAAAAAGTTCCCAAACAAATAAAAATTGGTGAAAGCATTTATACCATCAACTATGACCATTACCCTCAGATTGCTAATCAAAAATTAGATAGCCTGCTTTCAAGCTACAATCTCAATTTTAGTGGCTTGCGTTCGATTAACCGTCGGGATGGTTTCGGTGCGGAATTTGTCGCAACGCTTCCAGCGCCAGAGCGAAATAGCGATTCAGGTAAATATATTGTAGATCCATTAAATCACGCTTATAAAAATGGTCGTAATCCTAACATTCATCCGCCACGTTATCTTTCAGTCACGATGACCGCTGAGCCTGCGCGTCAAAGTAATGTAGAGAATATTCTGAATGACCCGCATTTCACCCTGAATATTTATGATCCTTATGGATTAGATCAATTAAAAGTAGGTGGAAAAGTTTATCCTTTAGCTGCGAATTACTCTGCACCTTATGGTTTGTGGCTTGCCGAAAATAACTTAGGTGCTGCTGCATATTTGAGTTTGATTGATCGTGACAATACAATCACAATGCCCCATCTCTTTATGCTCGAACCCTATAATCCAAACAAAAAAATTATTGTTTTGGTGCATGGACTTGCAAGCAGTCCAGAAGCTTGGATTGCATTAACCAATGACATTATGGGAGATAATGTTCTAAGAGAGCATTATCAAGTTTGGCAAGTATTTTACTCAACCAATATGCCAATTTTAGAAAGTCGCTTTCAGGTGAATGCGATCATTCAACAAGCATTTAATTCACTTGATCAATCTACGGCGTCAGCTAAAGATGCAGTTCTGATTGGACATAGTATGGGTGGTATTATTTCAAGATTATTGGTGAGCCAAGCTGATTTAACACAACCTGCATTGTCTCAATTAAAAAATTCTCAAATTAGCCGTTTTAAGAATGAACCGTTATTTAAAGCTCGTTTACAAATCAAACCTGTGCCACAATTTAATCGTGCTATTTTCTTAGCAGCACCGCACAGAGGCACAGATTATGCTGATCGTTGGTTTACACGAGCTGCGCGTAAAGTGATCAAATTGCCAGGTGCATTTTTGGGTGCATTTGCTGAATCGCTCTCAGATAAAGATATTAATATTAAACATTTTGTCAAAGACTTAGGTCATGGATTGATTCAAAATGGTCCGAGTGATCTGAGTCACAACTCTCCTTTCACCAAATTAACCTCACCTGTGACGCCAATTAAAGGATTTAAATTTCACTCCATCATGGGGAATGTGACTGAGAGTAAAGATCCTACTGTTATGTCAGATGGGATCGTGCCTTATCAGAGTGCGCATCTTAAAGGGGCACAATCTGAGATTATTATCAAAGGTGGTCACTCAATTCAGGAAACGCCTGAAGCTGTGTTGGAATTAAGACGAATCCTAAGACTTCATTTGACAGAGCTTGGAATTGCCAAATAACGATTTCCTTTAGCTTTTATCAGCCGATGTATCAAAGATGCATCGGCTTTTTGTTTTTATAGTCCCAAAGGACGACTTTTGAATCCCACTCATATTTTTAACTACCTTCTCTATAAAATATTTGAGAAAAAATGGATAACGATTAGAACAAACTGGATAGCCTGACTCCGTTAATCACTGTTCAATAGATTCAAAGATAAATGAAATCAAGTGATATAAGGAGTTAGACCATGGGATCTCGTAGCAGCATCGAATGGCATGATTTTATTGAAGGATGTATCGATTTTCGACCAGAGGATGGCGTCTATCGTATCGCACGTGACATGTTTACTGAACCAGAACTTTTTGATCTAGAAATGGAAATGATCTTTGAAAAGGTATGGATCTACGCGTGTCATGAAAGTGAAATTCCAAAACCAAATGACTTTGTCACTGTTCAAATTGGTCGCCAACCGCTCATCATTAACCGTGATGGTCAAGGTAATTTAAATGCAATGGTCAATGCCTGCGAGCACCGTGGTGCTACATTGACCCGAGTTGCTAAAGGTAATCAATCCACATTTACCTGCCCGTTCCATGCTTGGTGTTACAAATCGGATGGTCGCCTCGTAAAAGTTAAAGCTCCTGGTGAGTATTGTGATGACTTTGATAAATCTTCACGAGGTCTAAAAAAAGCACGTATTGCAAGTTATAAAGGATTTGTCTTCGTTAGTTTAGATACAACAGCTACAGACACCTTAGAAGATTATTTAGGTGATACACGTGTTTTCCTTGATCTTATGGTTGAACAATCACCTACAGGTGAATTAGAAGTTTTACCGGGTAAATCAGCATATACCTTTGCTGGAAACTGGAAGCTACAAAATGAAAATGGTGTAGATGGCTACCACGTAAGTACTGTTCACTATAACTATGTCTCTACAGTTCAATATCGTCAGCAACTGAATGCACAAAAAGGGACAGGACCAAAGGACACACTTGATTACAGTAAATTAGGTGCTGGTGATGACACAACTGATGATGGTTGGTTCTCATTTAAAAATGGTCATAACGTTTTGTTTAGTGACATGCCTAACCCAACTGTACGTCCTGGTTACGCAACTGTGATGCCATATCTGGTTGAAAAATATGGTCAAAAACGTGCTGAATGGGCAATGCATCGTCTCAGAAACTTGAACTTATACCCAAGCCTTTTCTTTATGGATCAAATCAGTTCGCAACTTCGTATTATTCGTCCAGTTGCGTGGAATAAAACTGAAGTCATTAGCCAGTGTATTGGTGTTAAAGGTGAGTCGGCTGAAGCACGTCGTAACCGTATTCGTCAATTCGAAGATTTCTTCAACGTATCGGGCTTAGGCACACCTGACGATTTAGTCGAATTCCGTGAACAACAGCGTGGTTTCCAAGCTCGTTTAGAACGCTGGAGTGACATTTCGCGCGGTTATCACAAGTGGAATTATGGCGACAGCCCGAATGCTCAAACATTAGGGATCAAACCAGTCATCACGGGTACTGAAATCACTCAAGAAGGTTTATATGTCAATCAACACCAAGTTTGGCGCGATCTCATGTTAAAAGGCTTAAAAAATAAAGCACTTAAACTCACTGAAGATACTTCTGAACCACACGAATGCCCTGCATCACAAGCGACAACTGAGGAGGCTTAATCATGACACAAGCTCTTGTACATCAAGTTTCTCAATTTTTATATGAAAAATCTGCGCTTTGTGACAACTATGAATGGGACGCATATCTAGAACTCTATGACGAAGACAGCGAATACCACATTCCACAATGGATTAGTGACCATGAATACGTCACTGATCCAAACCAAGGGCTTTCATATATCTATTATGAAAATCGTGCTGGCCTTGAAGATCGCGTATTCCGTATAGGAACTGGTAAAGCTGCATCAGCTACGCCCCTTCCGCGTCTCATGCATGCGATTCACAACATCCGTGTAAAAACACTTGAAGACGGATTATTAGAAGTTAAAGCGGGTTGGTCGACATTCTATAACCGCCAAGGTTTAGAAGGCTATTTTTACGGGCATGTCACTTATATCCTTCGTCAACATGAAGACACTTTCCGCATTCGTAAACAGCACACCATTTTGTTGAATGACAAAATTGATTCTGTGCTCGACTTCTATCACGTTTAAGGAGTAAAAGAATGAGTCATTCTGTTGCACTCAACTTTGCAGATGGTAAAACGTTCTTTATCTCTGTGAATAATGATGAGCTTTTACTTGATGCTGCGTTCCGTCAAGGTATCACATTGCCTTTAGACTGCCGTGAAGGCGTTTGCGCAACCTGTCAAGGGCAATGTGAAAGTGGCAATTACACTCAAGATTATGTCGATGAAGAAGCATTAACCGAACGTGATCTGGCAGAGCGTAAAATTTTAGCTTGTCAAACACGAGTGCAATCGAATGCTGCATTCTATTTCGATCATGACTCAAGTTTCTGTAATGCTGGTGAAACACTTCAACTCGAAACCAAAGTGACTCACGTAGAATTAGTCTCTGAAACTACGGCAATCATTCATGTAGATGCCAGTCAACATACGCAGAAAATTGATTATTTACCGGGTCAATATGCTCGATTAAAAATTCCTGGTGCAAATGATTGGCGTTCTTATTCCTTTGCCAATTTACCCAATGAAGGTAATCAATTACAGTTTTTAATTCGCTTACTCCCGCAAGGTCTCATGAGTGACTATCTGCGAGATCGAGCAAAAGTTGGGGATACAATTTTACTCGAAGCGCCTTTAGGAAGTTTTTATCTTCGCGAAGTGGAAAAAGAAAAGCCATTAGTCTTTGTCGCAGGAGGTACTGGATTGTCAGCATTTTTAGGAATGCTAGATCAAATTGTGAAACAACCTCAAATTCCACCAGTACAACTATATTATGGTGTAAACAAAGAGCAAGATTTGTGTGAACAAGAAAGGTTAAAAGCATACTCAGCTAAGATTCCACACTTTGAGTATCATCCCGTAATCGGACAACCTTCTAATGATTGGACTGGAAAAAAAGGATTTATCCACGAACATTTAGATCAATCGCAATTAAGCGAATCAGCATTCGATATGTATTTGTGTGGTCCGCCACCAATGATCGATGCTGTCAAAAATTGGTTAGCTGATCACCAGATAGACAACGGACGTGTTTACAGTGAGAAGTTTATTCAAAGTCATAGCTCAAGATAATTAAATGAGCTGATGACAATCACTAAGGACTATCGTTAATATTCTTTGCAAACGATAGTCCTTTTTTGTTCTAACGTTTGAATATATGGAAATTTTAAATGCAAAAAATAATTGTAAATGACGTTATTGATCGGGAAAAAATGTCCCCTTTACAATGGACAGTTTTCTTTCTGGGGTTTTTGGTTTTTTTCTGTGATGGATTAGACACTGGCATCTTAGGCTTTATTGCACCAGCATTGTTAGATGATTGGGGGATTTCAAAACCAGATCTAGCACCTGTGCTCAGTGCGGCCTTAGTAGGCATGTCGATCGGCGCCATTATCTCAGGACCATTATCAGATAAATTTGGACGCAAGGGTGTCATCGTAATGACGACTTTGTTGTTTTCAATTTTCACCATCATGTGTGGATTTGCTTCTAACACACAAGAACTTATGATCTATCGTTTTATTACAGGGGTCGGACTTGGTGCGGCTATGCCGAATATCAGCACAATGGTATCCGAATACATGCCTCTAAAACGTAAAGCATTCCTGACCGGATTAGCAGGTTGCGGATTTATGTTAGGGATCTCAAGTGGCGGTGTCTTATCTGCGTTCTTATTAGAGAATCAAGGGTGGGCAAATGTCATTATTATTGGCGGTGTAATCCCACTCATTGTATTGGTATTTTTGATTACCAAGTTACCTGAATCACCTCAATACCTCATCAAACAAAATCGTCAAGAAAAAGCAAAACCAATTCTTGAGAAGATTCACGGTCAAACATTTGATCAAAGTACTGTATTTGTTCTACCTGAAGCAGAAGTATTAGATCCTAAACAAAGCCCTGTTAAAATTTTGTTTAGCAAATACTTTTGGGGTTCGGCAATGCTTTGGCTGTGTTGCTTTACCAGCCTAATGGTGTTTTATCTGTTAACCAGCTGGATGCCAACTATTCTTAAAACCGCTGGATTTACAACAGAGCAGTTTAGTTTAATTGCAGCGATTTTCCCATTCGGCGGTGTAATAGGTGCATGCTTTATGGGGTGGTATATGGATAAAGTTAATCCAAATACTGTGATTAAATATTCTTATCTCGCAGCATTTGTATTGTTCTTCGTTGCAGCATTCGTAAGCCAAAGTATTGTTTTACTCGGTATTGCAATTTTCTTAATTGGCGCATTATTAGTGGGTGCTCAATCATCACTACTTCCATTAACAGCACTGTTCTACCCTTCAGTGTGCCGCGGTGTAGGTGTTTCATGGATGCATGGTATTGGTCGTATCGGTGCGATCTTAGGTGCGTTCTACGGATCACTGATTTTTACTTTTGAATTATCTCTTGCAGGTATTTTCTATGTCCTAGCAATTCCGACATTTATTTCGTTTATTGCGCTCGCATTAAAAGGACTAAAACAACCTGAATCAGCCAATACTGCAACTGCAGAGGTAACGCAGTAATCTCAACTCAGTCATTAAAAAGCCCCAATCAAGGGGCTTTTTTTTTAAACCATTATTTTAAGTGTTTCACTCGGGAGAACCCCATATTTGGCTTTGTATTCTTGAGAAAATCGTCCTAAATGTCTGAATCCCCAGTCATAAGCCAATCTCGAAATGGAAATATTTGCATTGTTCTGCAGCAAAGCATGATGAATCTGTTCAAGTCTATAGTTTTTTAAATAATCCATAGGACTCATATGCAGCGCTTGTTGAAACTCACGGTATAAAGTCGATTTTGAAGTTCCCGATATCATGACTAAATCTGATGCATCCAACTCTTGATCAGCAAAACGATGGATAAACTCTCTGACCACCATGACTGGCTTCGGAAGCTGATACTCTTGGAGCGATCTTAATTCATTGGAATAATTATTCTGCTGGGTTAAAAGCAAAGCCTTAATCAAAAAACTTTCATAATCTTGAGAAAGCAGATTTAAACCATCAAAACGAGAATAATCTTGCCTGAGCGATAAACATTGTTGAATATTATTCCACCACAATCTTAGGAAGTTATCTTCACTAAATGGCATATCTGGCTCAAAAATCACCCGCTCTTTAACAGGTTTAGAAAGCAAATTGGAAAGTACAGATTTGACACTTTCTTCAGGAATCACCACTTGAAATTTTTTACAATTACGGTGAATGATGAGTTCTTGCTGATCCTGACTAGAAACAATGATTCCATTATTACTATGTGATAAATGAGTTTCTCCATTCATACGCAATGTTTGCTGTCCATGAATAGGCAAACTGATACTGTATGCACCTAGCTGCTGAATTTGAATAGATACATCTGTGCCATAACTGATACAGCCAATTGCCATTTTTTTACTCGGCAAGCGTATACCTGAATAATGAAAATCAAGCTGATCTTTACGAGCAGTTTCTAATTGATGTGAACCACAAATAAGGCTCATTAATCGTTGAGCAACATTCAATTCACGCGATGCGTGACTAAGATCCTTATGTTGGCTGAGTGTGATCATCCTGTTCACCTAGCTATTTTGAATCATGATAAATACTATAAAACATTTTTAATAATAATGTCGAAATAAAGTCTCTTCGCTTCGACTAAATATTTAAATATATTTTTGAACACAGATTAGTAAATTAAAAAATACTAATTTGGTATCTTATATTACTTAATAGGTATTTTAATTTTTTATTATTTTTCATTAACTTATATTAAAATTACAATGATAAAAAATTCGGTTTTATTTGACATTCAGCGATTATAGAGATAGATTTTTAAATAACGTCCTAAGGATAGGACTGATATAAATAAATGTAATTTTTTCAATTACCACTATAGCTATTAAATTTTAAAATTATTATTTCTGGTCTGAATATTGCTTCATTTATTTATATCGTAAATCTCATTCCATGATATCAATTTAACACTACTGTCATGGTACGGACTACTAATGAGCCAAAAGGATTCACAATGAACCAGCTTCATTCCTCTCAGCTAACTGGGCAAAATTTTAGTAATGAATCAATTTTCAACAGTCAAAACTTGGTCTTCAATCAAGCAGATTTGAGCGAAACTTGTAAAAATGTAGGGCAAATTTTTAAGCCTCATGCTCTAAAAGTGTTAAAATCAGCTAAAAATTTTAGTGCAAGCATGCATCATGTTCAAACTGGGGCTCTTTCTATCAGCCGCTTGGAATATGGCGCAGATGTATTGATCGAACCAGATCAACTTGAAAAGTTTTATCTTATTCAGATTCCTACTCGAGGCTATGCTGAAATTGAATTTGGTCAAGATAAATTTATTTCATACTCAGAAGTAGCGTCAATTATCTCACCTGACCAGTCACTCAGAATGCGCTGGCGTGCTCACTCCCCTCAACTCATTCTCAAAATTTCAAAAGATGATTTTGCACATCATTGTCAGCAACATATCGTGAAATCTGAACAAAAAAATGTAATTTTTAATCCTCGACTTGATTTTACCACCCAATCTGGTGGTTATTTTCTGCAACTTTTAAGAACCATGATGGATGCACTTAAATGTGAGCATCATCCTCTCCACCACCCACTTGCATTTAAGCAGTTTGAATCAAATCTATTTAATGCGCTAATTTATGGACAACCAAATAATGCTTTTTTTAAAGCAAATTCTCATCATGAGAAAAAATTAGCGCCCTACTTTATCAAACGTGCTGAAGCATACATTCACCACCACTTACATGAACCACTCAACATAGAAGTCTTGGCTGAACAATCAGGTGTAAGTGCACGAACACTCTTTGCAGGATTCAAAAACCATTTTGGCATTACCCCTATGGCATATTTACGTGAGCTTCGTTTTGAACAAGCTCATCTTGAACTGATGAATAATGAACATGCCACGGTCACTGATGTTGCATTTAAGTGGGGCTTTACTCATTTAGGTCGTTTTTCACAAGAGTACAAACGTCGTTATGGCGAGCTGCCATCATCAACGCGTAAGATTACACAAAATTCACTCTTCTCTTAATTTTATGTCTGTCAATAAAAAAGCCTGTGAAATCACAGGCTTATTTGATTAGAAGTGATGAATGTATCGAATTTGAAATCGATCGCCTTCAGTTCTATTTTTTGCATCATGCTCGAAATATGCATTTGCGATGACATGATTTTTTGGCGAGTGACTATACATAAGTCCAGGTCCAACTGCCCACACACTTTCTTTGCGACCATCGACTTTTACACCATCAACTTTAGTATCGGTAAGCTGTTTTAAATAGTACCCACTTAAACCCAATCGAATCTGATCATGTACAGCATATTCAGATGCTAGGTTAATGTGTACTGCTTGCCCCGCTTGGATGTCATCAGCAGCACCAAAACCATAAGTTGGATCATCATTTTTAAAATTATACAAATAATGAGCGCGTGTCGAAGCTGTCCATTTCGGATTAAACCAATACGTTGCAGCCCAATATGGATTGAAGGAAAATGCATTATTACCCGGATTAATATCACGGTTTTGCTGATATTCCCCTGTTGGCAAATTTAGCTGAAATTCAATTCGATGAACAAATTTTGGTCCCTGTTCACCCATGACTGGATCAAACTGGAGAAATGGACCAATCATCAAATCTCCAAATCCACTTTGAGCTTTTAAGGCTTGATTATTTAAACCATCGTCAACACTGATTTTACTTAAATAAGGGATAAGTAAATTCAGACCTAGACTTGAATGAGCAGTCGGTTTATAGGTCGACATGTAACTTAATTGCTCGACAATCACTTGATAATTTAAATCTGTTTTGGGCAGCGGAAGCCTTTGTCCACTCGCATCTCTCAACTTATCACTGTCATAATGTTGAAAATACGTTTGCGAATACCAACCAGGTCCAGCTGGTAGTCCACCATCTAGAAAGCTGGTCATACCCAAATTCACAGTCGGTAAATCATAAGCAAGAACATGTGATGAGTTTGCTGTAGTAAACAAGGTTAAAGCACTTAATATAATTTTATTTTTCATGTGTATTTCCCATAAAAAACCACGATTATTCATCGTGGTTTTTAAAGCAATGATTAAAGGTCTGGATGGCACGCTGCAACTTGGTAACGACCAGCATGAAATACTAAGGGCTCACCAGCAGTTTGTTGATATTTTTGAATTTCACCGATAAAAATCAAGTGATCGCCACCTTCGTATTGCTGTACATTTTTACAAACAAGTGTAGCAAGTGCTTCGTTCAGTAATGGAACACCTGTATCACATTCACCATGATCAACTGTGGCAAACTTATCTTGTGCACCACGGGCAAAATGGGTAGAAAGCTGATGCTGCTCCTTCGTTAACATATGAACTGCAAAGTGCTCAGCTGCAACAAAATCAGGCAAACTTGGTGCTGTTTTCGACAAGCTCCACAACACAAGCGGTGGATCTAATGACAACGAAGAAAATGAATTGGCTGTCATACCCACTTTTCGTCCATCGGTTCCACGTGTGGTGATTACGGTAACACCTGTGGCAAACTGACCAAGAAGATTGCGAATCTCGCGAGGATTACTGACGTCAATCTCTTGCAGATTAATTTTATCTAATACATCCATTTTTAACACCTCAGTTCCATCAAGCCACTTGAGAAACTTGATCTGATTCTAATAATTCTTTCGCTGCGTTTTCGTCAAACCACCACGGTGAAAAGTTACGTGGATCATCAAAATTATTAACGATCTGAGAAGCTAAATTGTGATTTTGAGAGGCTGCACCCAGTAGCTCAACAACATGAGGTCGAGGTGGAACCAATAAACTATTTGTCCAGCTCACGACTTTTTCAGCATATGACCAATATTTCTCAAACGTTGACTCCATCCAATCTTCAGTAAACGGTTGATTACCGTGTGCTAAGATCGCATCGAAATAAACCTTGCTACACTTAGCTGCATTATTTGATCCTTGACCTGTGATTGGATCATTCACCACCAATGCATCTGCCATTCCAAATATTTTTTTACCAGAAGCCAATGTCATGACAGGTTTACGTACCGTTGGTGGGAAACGTCCTGCTAAATATCCGCCATGATCTGTCAGCGTTACGTCTTGACAACGCTCATATTCCCACGGCAAATGTTGTTTCAGAATTTCTAAGCTTTTATTTAAATGTTCTTCTGGTGTTTTAACTTCAGCCCAGCAATCCATAGGACCATTAGGAATCCCTTCAAAAACCATAATGTCACATGGACCATTTACTGTAAGCGCAGGAAAACAAAAATACTCACCCACCCCAGGAATAATATTAAAGCTCACTCTCGAGTATGGCGAAATTGGCTTCATTCCATTCACATAAGTCAAAGCCAATGCACGCTGAGGTTTGTCAAAAGTACTTCGTTCTGCGTCACGTACAAACTCTTTAACCACTTCACCTTTACCCGCAGCCAAGAGCACTAATTCATACTCGTCAGCCAAATGTTCTAATTCGTTTAGACCAACGTCTTGGAGAACAAACTTGCCTCCACGGCGCTGAAACTCTTCAAGCCAATAAGGCATCTTGACACGTTGATCAACAGATTGAGCATAACGCTCTAATCGCGCACTCCATTTAAATGCTCTTTCACCACTTGCTGGATCAACCAAAGCAAAACTAATACCTTCTACCGCTGGACAATGCTCTTCCCAAAAATTTAATCCTAAATCACGCTCAGTCTGTAACGCAGTATGGAACATACATTGACTAGACATGACTTTACCTTGACGAATCTCATCAGGAGTTTTATTCGACAAAATCGTGATGTCATATCCCTTATCAAGCAGTCCTAATCCAAGTTGAAGTCCTGACTGACCTGCACCAACAATTGCAATTTTTCTCATCTTTATTCTCCAATATTTAATTTATTCTGCTAAACGTGGTATTGCGGGTTGATTCGTTTCAGGCCCCATGACTGAATACCCACCATCTACCGCATAATCTGCGCCAGTCACAAAACTTGCAGCATCCGACAATAAAAAGGTCACTACATTTGCCACTTCTGCCGGATTACCCAAACGTCCCAAGAGATGATAATCACTTGCTACAGCATCAGCTTTCGCACGATTTTGTCCACTCACTTCAGAAATCACTCTCGACCAAGTCCAACCTGGTGAAACTGAGTTGACACGGATACCATCTGGCGCAAAATCCATTGCCATCGATTTGGTCAGTTGTAAAATTGCTGCTTTGGACACTGGATATAACCAACGTCCCGTTTGAGCACATTGCGCTGAAATCGAGGTGAAATTCACCACTGACCCTTTATTTTTTTGCAAATCTTCATATACGGCACGCGTTAGCTCAACAATAGACACCAAATTGATATCTAATGCTTTTAACCAATCTGATCGTGGTGATTTGAAACCATCATCAAGATAGGTACATGCCAAGTTCACTAAATAACTGACTTCACCTAGATGATTTCTAATGCTATTCACCGCTTCCTGAATTGCGATGTCTGAAGTTAGATCAGTTTGTATAAACATCACTTCATAAGGATGTTGCGCAGCTATGGTTTTTCCGTAATCATCAATGTCTAAAATGGCAACTTTAGCCCCTAAATTCACGAGACTTTGAACCACAGCCTGTCCAATCAACGTTGATCCACCACTGACAATGGCAACTTTATCTTTAATATTTAATTCCATTTTTTGCCCCATTTATTTTGATTATTCGATTGGCTTACCAACACTCGACTCCCAACTTGGCATCAAGCCATTTGAAGGAATATCTTCATCTAAAAGTTTTTTCGCTGTTTCTACACCTGCAACAGGCAATCCTTCTGGATTAAGTAGTCCGATTTGGACAAGTACAGAAGCTTGATCCCAATAAATATGTTCATGACAAAGTTTTGGACCTCTAAACTGAATGACCCCTAACATCGGAATTTCGACATATTTTCCAGTCGGTTTTACACCTGGTAATAACCAATCAATTTCAGTGTCGTGAGTGAAACTCATGATGAATTCATCCACAACCTGAGTAGATCCCACGGTTCTTGAAATTGAGGTGATTTTCATATCTTGAGGATTTTGATGTACAAAATGATATCGATAGAATCGCGCTAACTGGCTATATCCCACACCACCTGTCAATGTTGGAATATGATTCACATATGGTTGAGCGACCATCGTTGCCATGGTTGCTGGTACATCGCGCGTGTCGAACTCATGTCTAATATGCTCTTCCCACAATGCAACTAAGTCATAGTGAGGGCCAACCGTTTCATGTAATGCTGTTACGGTACGTTCATGGGCGAATCGCGCCGATGGTTTGTGATAATGATCGCTGTTCGGTCGTGCAAATGCGTGATCAACACCTTCATAAACATAGGCATGAATATGTTTAAATTGTGCGCATGCTTCAGTAATTTGATTTCGCGCTTCAGCTGGACAGAATTGATCAAGTTCAGCCATGTGTAGCACAAGCTTACCCTTCACATTCGAGAGTTCATCGAGCGCTTTTTCAATGCCTACACCGTAGTAAGCAACCGAACACGCTAAGTTATCAATACGGCATGCAGCCAAATATGCAAGTTTTCCACCAAGACAATATCCAACCACTGACTGACCCGTAGTCGTGTCACACGCATCTAAAGTCGTTAAAAAATCTAAACTTTCACGAATATCATTTACACCCTGATCTTCATCATATTGTTGATAAAGTTGAAAAGCTTTTTCAAAATCCTCAGGTGTATAACCTAAATCAATGTTTGGTGCAGTACGCCAAAATAGATCAGGGACTAAAACGGTATAGCCTTCCTCTGCGAGAATGTCAGCTTTTGCTCGCATCGCTGCATTGATACCAAATATTTCATGACACAATACAATCCCTGGACCTTTCTTCGCTTCTGGGACTGCCAAATACCCTGAATAGCGATTCCCTGATTTGGTAGTGATCTCAATCGTTTGACCTGTCATTTTTTCTTCCCTAAGACATCGAATATGATCTGATCATGAAATGAAATGCGATAACAAACTGTCCAAAAGATGCGGAGACTATCCAGAGACTGCTGATTCTTTACACAAAGAATTTGCATAAATGGATATCGAATTTAATTATTCAATGAACGAAATTGAGTCGTTGGTTATAATATTGGTTCGACTCATTTATCTTTTGCTAAAAATAGATCTTATAATCGATTTACGCATTTTTTCTCATGCTAAGCTTGAGCAGTACTTCTTCGTTTCAAAATTTAACTACAGGTTTTTTTCAAAGATGACTTTAGATCAATCCAATATCGATCTTTCAACATTGACGCCAATGATGCAGCAATATATGACGGTGAAATTACAGCACCCGCATTCGTTAATGTTCTATCGTATGGGTGATTTCTACGAGTTATTTTTTGACGATGCGCATAAAGCCGCCAAAATTTTAGGGATTACGTTAACCCACCGTGGTAAAGCGAATGGACAACCGATACCAATGGCTGGAGTTCCGTATCATGCAGCAGAAGGATACTTAGCGCGTTTAGTTAAAAAAGGTGAAACCGTTGTTATTTGTGAACAACTTGGGGAAGTCACTGGTAAAGGACCTGTCGAACGTGGTGTAGTCAGAATTATTACACCGGGTACATTGACAGACGACGCATTGCTGAATGCCCATCAGAGTTCAAATTTAGTATCCATCTGTATTAAATCTGATGAAATTGGTATCGCCCTATTAGATCTCAGTGCAGGTATTTTTAAAGTCCAACAACAAAGTTTTCAAGCTGAACAACTTCCTCTGGAACTTGCGCGTCTTATGCCAAGTGAACTTTTGATTGATGAGGATTTCAAGCATCCAGAAGTGGTTGAACAGATTAAGCAAATTCTTGATTGTCCCGTTACAAAACGCCCAAACGTAGACTTCAATCTGAATAATGCGCAAAAAACTTTATGTGATCAATTCGCCGTAAGTACTTTATCTGGTTTTGGAATTGAACATCTTGAGTTGGCGAAAGCAGCTGCGGCAGCTTTAATTCATTATGCCAAAGATACCCAAAAGACGGCATTGCCACATATTCGTTCAATTCGACTTGAACAAAGCTCCGACTTTATTGCACTTGATCCTGTGACGCGACGAAATCTAGAGATTATTGATCCTTTGTTTGAGCATGGCACTTCATTATTTGATTTAACCAACCAATGCCAAACGGCTATGGGTAGCCGACTGCTTAGTCGAACGTTAATGCAACCGATTCGTGATACTGCGTTGTTGGATCAGCGTCTAGATGCGATACAAACAATACTCTCTGGCTATCATGAATCTCCGATTCGTCTGGTATTAAAAGAAATCAGTGATATCGAACGCGTACTCAGCCGTGTGGCATTAGGAAGTGCGCGACCACGTGATTTAGTGCAACTACGTCAAGCCTGTGCTCAGATTCCGTATTTACGCCATGCATTAGCACCGATGACCTCAACACCGCAATCCGCTTTAATCAATCAATTGAATGAGGAATTGGGTGACTTTAATGGTTTACATCATCGCCTCATGTCAGCCATTGTGGAAAACCCACCTGTTCTACTCAGAGATGGTAATGTCATTGCAAATGGTTTTGATCATGAATTGGATGAACTTCGTCAAATACGTGATCATGCAGGACAATTTTTAATTGATTTAGAAATCAAAGAAAGAGAAACAACAGGTATAAACACACTAAAAATCGGTTATAACCGAGTGAGTGGCTACTATATTGAATTAACCAGAGCGCAAGCAGAACAAGCTCCTGCACATTATATTCGTCGTCAAACATTAAAAAATGCTGAACGTTATATCACCCCTGAATTGAAGTCTTTCGAAGATAAAGTGCTTTCAAGCGAATCACGTGCATTGGCTCGTGAAAAACTTTTGTTTGAAATGTTATTGGATGAATTACGTCAAGATATCGCCAATCTTCAAATGATGGCGAGCGCTATTGCTCAACTGGATGTTCTTACAAACTTTGCACATCTATCAAGATTATATAATTGGAATCGTCCGGAATTTAGCCCTGAAATTGGAATATACATTCAAGCAGGACGCCATCCCGTTGTTGAATCACTGATTAAAACGCCTTACACCCCAAATGATACTTATCTAGATATGCAGCATCGTATGTCGATTATCACAGGCCCAAATATGGGTGGTAAATCTACATTCATGCGTCAGACGGCGTTAATTACGCTATTGGCATATTGCGGTAGTTTCGTTCCAGCGAAATCTGCAAAATTTGGACCTATTGATCGGATCTTTACGCGTATCGGTTCAGCAGACGATCTTTCTTCTGGCAAATCTACATTTATGGTGGAAATGACGGAAACTTCTCAAATTTTACATCATGCCACTCAACAATCTTTGGTATTGATGGACGAAGTAGGTCGTGGCACAAGCACTTATGATGGTTTGTCATTAGCTTGGGCTTGTGTTCTTGATTTGACGCATCGCATTAAATGTTTATGTCTTTTTGCAACGCACTATTTTGAATTAACAGAATTAGGCATGGATCCGTGTATTGATAATTATCATGTCACTGCGCAAGAAGTGAATGGTCATCTCATCTTATTGCATAAGGTTCAAAAAGGTCCTGCAAGTCAAAGTCATGGTTTACAGGTCGCTAAACTAGCAGGTATTCCTCAAAACGTGATTAAAGAGGCTCAAGCTAAACTTAAAAAACTGGAGAAACTCCAACTGCAAACCCAACCTGTGCAAAAAGATTTGTTCTCTCAAGATTTATTTTCAAATAGTAACCCTGTAGAAAAAATTATTGAAGTTGAAAAAGTGGTTGAAATTCGTAAACCTTCTCAAGTTGAACAACTTCTTTCAGAAATTATTGTAGATGACTTAAGTCCAAGACAGGCTTTAGACCAACTCTACCAACTCAAACAATTACTCCAAAAATCTTAGTTCAAGCACACTCAATCAATAAGCCAGCGATCTGCTGGCTTTTTTTAATCATGATTTTTGAAATCAGAGGCAGAATGCCTGAGAATTTGCAAATTAGTGCGATCTCATCATAAATATTACTGATTTAGTAGCATCCCCTATATTAAATATCAAGAAAAGGAATTGTTAGTTTCGTTCAATTTGCCTAAAATACAGCATTCGTTATTAGAACCATATTTTTTAGGTAGCTGACGCCATGACCTTTGTTGTCACTGAAAATTGTATTAAATGTAAGTATCAAGACTGCGTAGAAGTTTGCCCAGTTGACTGTTTCTATGAAGGTCCAAACTTTCTAGTCATTAATCCAGATGAGTGTATTGACTGCGCGTTATGTGAGCCTGAATGCCCTGCAAATGCCATTTTCTCGGAAGATGAACTGCCTGAAGGTCAAGAAGTCTTTATCGAACTCAATGCTGAACTTGCAGAAAAATGGCCAAATATTACTCAGATTGGTGATCAGCCAGCTGACCGTGAAGAATGGAATGGCAAACCAAACAAATTGCAATATTTAGAAAAATAATCCAATGAGAGATCAGCTTCGGCTGATCTTTTTTATACCCAATTGGTACATTTATTTGCAATTTATACGCATTCTTGATAATCAATTAGCATAAAATAGAAACTTATTTGCTTTAGTAAAATTTATTTATAATGAAATTAATTTTGAAGGGCTTGTGCTCAATCAGTGCAATATCGTTGATATTGATTGGATGTACGTCCTCCCCTCAAAAAGGACGAACAATCGTCACCAATGATGGTCAACGCATATATATTCCACAAGAAAAAATAACCTATGAACGTCCAGCGCGACCAAAAGTCATGCCGAATTCTTATCGTGTTTGGCTGATGCAAGGTAATAACCAAGCTCAAGCACGAGAATATGAACAATACTTAGAACGTAATAATGTTGGCAATATTATCCCAAGTTTTGAACTCTTTAAATCAGCACGTGCTTGGCAGAAATGTGGTAAATCTGAATATATGGTTCCAAACCGTGAGCTATGGTCGAATCAGCTACCAACACTGAAAGTATTTAAATATCTCGTTGCAGCAAGGATTTTAACTGATTTTGAGGTTACATCTGTATATCGTGACCTTCCATTAAATCAGTGTGCTGGTGGCGCAGGTTCGTCTCGACACTTGTATAACTCAGCCATTGATTTCAGAATCGGTCCTGAATTTCCTCAGGCTGAAGATTATGCATTCATCGAAAATTCTAAATTTAAATTGTGCCAATTTTGGCAAAATTATGGTCAAAGCTTAAATATGGGCTTAGGTTTGTATGCGACTGGTCAAATACATATTGATACTCAAGGTTACCGAACTTGGGGACCCGATCTGACTCGAAATACATCTTTATGCCATTACTAATTTTAGATGATCACATTTAATTAAGAGGTCTTTGACCTCTTTTTTTTTGACTGATTTTTCAGCATCAAAGCATCAGAAATTTGCACATTCACTCGAAACGATTACAATGCACTGAACTCCCTACAGGTACTCAGTTATGCAACAACAATGGTCAGATATTGATGCTTATATTGAATCTCATCTGATGCCAGAAGATCCAATTTTAACTCAGACTCTACAAAATACAGCTGATAAGGGTTTTCCTGACCATCTAGCAGTTGCTGCTAACCAAGGCATGTTATTACAAATGTTGATTCAAATGAATCAGTGTAAGCGTGTGTTAGAGCTTGGAACCTTTGCGGCTTATAGCACCATGTGGCTAGCAAGAGCTCTTCCTGAGGATGGATATATTCTCACGATCGAGGGTCGTGATACACATGCAGCACTCGGTCAAGAAAATATCGACAATGCGAAATTAAAGCAAACGGTTGAATTAAAAGTTGGTCGCGCTGCGGATATTCTCAAATCTTTACCTGAAAATTTTGAGCCATTTGACTTTATATTTATTGATGCTGATAAACAAAGTTACCCAGAGTATTTAGAACTATCACTTAAATTTTCACGCTCAGGTACCATTATTTTTTTAGATAATGTGATTCGCGCTGGTGATATTTTGGATGAAAAAAATGTCAAACCAAGCATCGAAGGTATTCGTGAAATGTACCGCCTTATGCAGAATCATCCTCGACTATTGTCGAGTACAGCATTACAAACCGTCGGCAGTAAAGGACATGATGGTTTTGCACTGGCGATTGTCAAATAAATCTTAATACTAGTCATTAGTATCACTTAAAGGAGTATTCATCAATTTGAATACTCCTTTTTTTTGCACTAAAGCCCTGAAAAAGTTATCCCCGATTCCTGTTTGTATTCCTGTGGATAAAAATAAAATATTATGGCAAACACCTGATTTTCATAAGCTTTAATCAAAAGATTATAAAATAATCAAACCATAAAACCCTACTGTTCTAAAAATTTATCCACCTTCTACCAGTAAAGTTGAACCAATATTTATCAAGTAAAATTAATCAAAATTGATTGATCATTTAGCAACCAACAATGGAACGACTGAATTTCTAAATATATTGGTCGTAATACTGCCCAAGAAAAATTGTTTTACTTTACTGCGACTATAAGCACCTAGCACAATTAATTGAATTTGATGTTGTTGCTGATAATCTAAAATATTCTCAGCGACATCTCCAAAACGGTATTCAACAACCACATCCAATCCAGCTTCACGTAAATACTGAGCTGGGATATCAAGAATTTCGGGATGATCACCCACATAAAGCAAATGACACTGAAGTGTTCTTAATAAATCACTTTTAGCAACACGATGCATCATTTCTTTACAAGTCTGAGAATCTTCATAGGCGAAAATAAAACGTGTTGGTGGCTTAAAGGTTTCACCAACAGTTAAAACCGTACAACGAGCACCACGAATAAAATTCTCTACATTACTCCCTAAGCTTTTGTGTTTTTCCGCGGAGCGCTCACCTACTCGACCAATAATCGCAATATCATTTTCATTTAAAACATTGAAACTCTGTTCGAGGAAATCGCCTTTTTCTTGAATTTTTATCGGCGTAATACCATATTTTTCTTCAATCACTTCTGAAATATGTGAAAGAAGATTATTACTATAATCTAAAGCTAATTCACTTTGTTTTTGTTCTAATTCTGCGAGTTCTTTTAAGAGCATCGCATTACTTTCAAATCCAATCACACCACTAATTTCACCCAGATGATAACTTGCAGGATAGTAATCTAAAACCTGTAAAAGGACTAACTCACGTTTAGTTCGATCCGCAATCCAGGCTGCTGCTTCAGCTAAGGCATGAATACATGGGGATGAATCAATACACGCAATTACACGGTTCATGATTGCCTCACTTTGACATGATGTCTGATTGTTCTTTTCTTTAAACTATCATAGCTTTCGGGCAAATGAACATGGTTTATGTAATTTAATCCAATCTTTCGCGTTACGAATTATTCACGCATTCGTATAAATTGAGCTGGATTCCCTGCAACAACTTCTCTTGCCTGAATATCCTTAGTAACCATACTATTCATACCTACAATCACCTGTTCATGTATGGTCACGCCATCTTTAATGCCCACATGCGCCCCTAACCAAACATCACGATGAATCTCAATGCCTTTTGAGCGTACTGCTTGCTGGTAAATAGGTTGATCTAAACTCATGCCATGGTCAAATGCATAAAGATGACAATAAGCTGCGATCCGTACTTGGTCATGAATCTTAATCCCAACGCGTCCACCATCTAAAATACAATGATGATTAACGGCGACTTCAGACCCAATTTCTAAAGGACCATGCAAGGTACAATCCGCGGCAATAAAAGTATTATCTCCAATAATGATCTTCCGACCACGCTCAGCAAAAATATGGGCTAAAGGGGAAATGAAACAATTTTCTCCAATTTCAACAGTCTCCATGTCCATTAAATAGGCTTGATAATCTTTTTGCCAAGCTTCAGCCCATTCACGATGCTTTGCCTTGAGTGACCAATATAACCAAGGCATGTAATTCAAACGATGTTTATGTTGTTCTCGATACTTGAGTAAAGGATCATGTTCCGTCACGTTCGACATCCTCTATATTCAATTGTTCACGTCCACGAGTCACATCTTGGATTTTCAGTTTAAACGGCTCAATTTCATGAATTTGCATACGTGCAGTAATCAATACTCCAGAGTCAACATATTCTTCAATATATTCAATTTTTTGTTGATTTAGCTCGTATTGAAAAATCGACCACTCATTAAATTGGCATTTAAAATTTACAGTTTTCTTTTCGATGAGTTCAATTTTTTCGACCTGTAATAAGCATTGCCCTGCTACACCTCCGTATGCTCGTACCAAGCCTCCAGTTCCGAGTTTGATACCACCATACCAGCGGTTTACCAATACAATAATATTAGTGAGCTCATTCCCTTCAATCGTTGCAAGTATGGGTCTTCCAGCTGTTCCTGAAGGTTCTCCATCATCATTAAAACGGACTTGATGCCCAATTTTCCATGCCCAGCATTGATGGGTCGTCGAGGCATCAAAATACTGGTTTAAAAACTCTTTTACATCCTGTTCATTTTCCACAGGTGCGGTGATCGCCTGAAAACGGCTTTTCTTAATATCTTCTTCATAGATATAAGTCTGAGCAAGAGTAAATGGCATGGTAAATTACAAAGGTTGAACTCAAATACATTATGCGTGATTCAATCATATTAAAAAACCCAATCAAAACATCATTGATTGGGTTTTAAACAGACTGAAAAAATAGAGATTATCGTTCGCGTAACGCTTCTTTCGCCTTATTGAATGGTTTCAACAGGTATTCAAGAATCGTTTTTTGACCTGTCTTAATATCAACCGTTGATACCATACCCGGCGTGATTGGGAAAGCTTGCCCAGCTTTGTTATAAAGCTTGTCTGAATCAGTACGAATATACACACGATAATAGAATTGATCTTGTTTAACTTCATCACGTAGCGTATCAGGAGAAATAACTGTTACCTCTCCTTTCAAGCCACCGTAGATTGAATAATCGTAAGCAGTGATTTTAACTAAAGCTTCCTGTCCAGGATGAATAAATGCAATATCACGCGGTGAAATTCGCGCCTCAATTAAAAGTTGTTCATCTAAAGGGACAATGGTCATCAACTTACCATTCTGAGGAATAACACCACCCAAAGTCATCACATCAATTTCTTTTACCACACCGCGGACTGGTGCTTTAAAGATTGTACGATTCAGACTATCAGATTTACCTTTGATCACTTGTTGTTGAGTTTCGACATCAGTGCTCGCCTTAGATAACTCTTCGCGTGCCTGCACATAGTACTGGTTACGAATATCGTTAATTTGGTTGGTCAATTCATTTGCTTGACGTTTTAAACGTAAAACTTCAACTTCACTCGCAGCACCTTTGGCAACAAGCGGTTCTGTCATTCTCAATTCTTGCTGAACTAACGTAAGTGCTTGCGTTAAGCCAGCAATAGATTCTTCCATATTGGCACGTCTAGAACGATAAAGCTGAGTTTCTTCAGCAACCAATTTTGGAATTTTTTGAACTGATTCTGGAAATACCAGTGGACCACCATTCACTTCCGCACGTAAACGCGCAGCTGTTGCTTGCGATGACAGTAGTAACGATTCTGATTCACCCACATTTGAAGCAAATCGTGTCGGATCAAGTTGAGCAAGGGTTTGCCCTTTTTCAACAATATCACCTTCTTTAACTTCAAGTTTGGTTAGAATCCCGCCCTCTAAAGATTGAATCACTTGTTCCTTAGAAGTTGGAACCACTTTACCTGTACCATTAGAAACTTCTTCAAGTTTGAAAATAGCTGCCCAAATAATGAGTGCAAGCAAACCCAGACCAATAATCCAAATCGTAATACTGACCTTCGGTAATGGTGGCTCTAACTGAGACACTTTTAATGAACGTTGTTGTTTTAATTCTTCGCTCATGATTTAGCCCCTGAATTTGCTTGTTGCTGGCCAGAATTATTTAAAATTTGATCACGTGGGCCATCCATAACGATACGACCATCATTCACCACAATAATACGATCCACTAACTCTAAAACTGCACGGCGGTGGGTTGCCACAACCAATGTGCGATGTCCAAGCCAGTTCTTCATATGATCAATTAATTGTTTTTCAGATACATCATCAATCGCAGCTGTAGGCTCATCTAACAACAGAATATTCGGCTGACAAATGAGGAGTCTTGACAATAAAAGTGCCTGACGCTGTCCACCTGAGAAGCCGACACCACCTTCTAAAATAATATGATCTAGTCCTTCTTTCTTTTCTTGAATGAAGTTGAGTGCACCTGTTACAGCAAGTGCTTTTAATAAATCATCATCGGTAGCTAATGGTGCACCTAACGTTAAATTTTCTCTGACTGTACCAAAGAATAGGTGCGCATTTTGATTCAACAAACCTACGTCACGACGAACGTCCGATGGATCTAACAAGGTAATATCAATATTATCTAATTGAACCTTACCTTGAACTGCAGTTTGCATACCTGAAAGTAATTGAAGAATGGTCGATTTACCTGCACCGTTACGCCCAAGAATCGCTATTTTTTCACCTGGTTTAATTTCAAGTTTAGGAATAACGATACTTGGTTTAGGATCTTCTTCGCCGTATTTAAAGACCACACCATTTAATTCATAATGACCATCGAGTACTGATCGCTGAATCAATTGTGAACGCTCAGGATGGTCAACCTGTTTACTCATTAATTCATCAAGACTTTCTTTCGCTGTTTTAGCTTGCTGATAACGACCAAGAACACCTGTAACCTGTGCAATTGGCGCTAACATACGTGATGATAGAATCGAACATGCCACCAACGCACCGGTGGTCATTTCTCCATCCATTACCGCAAAACAACCCACCAACACCACAATTGCAAAAGTCAACCCCTGTAATTTTTGAGTCCAAAGATTCAATACGCCTACAATTTTACGTTGTTTCATGCTGATAGAAGCTGAAACATCATTCATGTGATTCCACTGATTTTGAAAGCGAGACTCTGCACGTAGCAGTTTAATATCTTCAATACCTTGAACGGCTTCAACGAGAATCGCATTTCGTATTGATGACTCACGCATACCCTCTTTAGCCAATTGCGCTAATTTTTTTTGCGCCAAAAGCCCTGGAATAATCATCAGCGGTACAACCACCAAAATTACCCAGAAAAGATTGCCACCAATAAGCCAAAAAATACCAAGAAACAGGAAGAAGAATGGTAAATCAGCAAAGGCGGTAATTGTTGTAGATGTTACAAGCTCACGCACACCTTCTAATTCACGAATTTGTGAAATAAACGTTCCCGTGGATTTAGAGCGTTCACTATTTTTAATACGTAAAGCATGACCAAAGACCCGATCCGAGACTCTTAAATCCGCACGCTTACCAATCATATCTGAAAGAATTAATCGTGAGTATTTCAATGCGAATTCAAAGATTGCAGCAAGTAATACACCACCTGCCAGTACCCACAAGGTTGGAATAGATTGAGCTGGAATAACGCGGTCATACACATTCATCGAGAATACGATTGTCGCGAGTGCTAATACGTTTGCAAGCAATGATGCAAACATAATATCGATATAGCGTTTCCAATCGCGTAATACAATTTCCCAAAACCAGTTTTTTTCATATGGTTTAATGTATTCGTCAATACGCGCATCAGGCACTGAGGTTTCTGGTCTTAAAATATAGACTGAGTCGATGACATCTAACAATGTATCTACTGAAAATGTCTGTGCTAACCCTTCATCACCGCTCAGTTGAACACTTGCATTACCTTGTGCATCTGCACGATCAATGACGCCAACTTGCCCATCTTTAAATCCGACCAATACCGGTAAACGCCACGGATTTAAAATATCGGGGCTAAAATCCACTTTACGGACATGTAAACCTACTTGGCGTGTCATAATTGCCAAGATGTCATCGACTGACTGGTTCTGATTCCAGTTTAGTTCTAAGCGAATACGTTCAGCAGAGGTTTCAATTCGATAATGACGTGCAACCGTCAGGACACCTTGTAACCATGGTTGATAATTTATTCTTGTATTCATGGTTTCAATTCTACCCCTTGAATGGTCAAATTATTAAGTTGATATACATCGCGGCTCTTACCAGAAGCGGCAATATATTGAACTAAGTTTTCATAAATATCATAACGTGCCGTTTCAATATCTGAATTTGAACGGTGAATCGCTTGCTCAGCATTTAAAAGATCAACAGCTGTACGAGTGCCAAGTTTATATTGTTCTTGATATAACTCTTTTGTTCTGACTGATGTCGCTTGTTGATCAATTAATACTTTCATTTGTCGCTGTTTATTTTCAACTTGTTCTTGAGCACGACGAATTTCATCAATTGTTTCTAAATAAACTGCATTTACTTTTGCTTTAGCAGCTTCTTCTGCAAACGATGCCGCACGACTGCGTGAACTAATTGCACCACCTTGGAAGAAAGTACTATTTGCTTCAAGCATAATAGAACTATCTGTTCCATCGTCTTGATTGTTATTCGGATTACGTCCGTTGACTGCTTGACTCAATGTACCTTTAACATTTAACGTAGGATAACGACTCAATTGAGTTTGTTTTTTTTCCAATTCTGCAACATCAACTTCTGCTTTGGCAGCCATCATTTTCGGAATTTCGTTAAACTTTGGCTCTGAATAAATATCTGAAGCCTTAATTAAACTCTCAGGTATCTCCCAGTTATATTTTGATATATCTGTTCCCATCAAAGTTCTAAGACGTTGTTTAAATACATTGAGCTGTGTTTCTTGCAGAATTAAATTTGATTGTGCAGATTCATAATATGATTGCGCTTGGATTGGATCGGCCTGACTGCTGATACCTGCCTCTGCACGTAAATTAGCAATTTCTCGGATTCGTGATATACCAGCAATTTGCTCACGTGCAATACGTGTAATTTCTTCATATCGCTTAATATTCACGATGGCAGAAGCCACTTCAAGAGCAATTTGGTCAATTGTGACAAGAACTTGAGCTTGGCTAAACTGCAACTTGGCTTCTTCTGTACTAACTAGTGATTTTTGTTTACCAAAGTCAAAAAGTAGTTGCGTCGCATTGACATTAAATAATTGACGCCCTCTTTCTCCTGAAGTCATATCTCCAGTTGAAACACCTGCACTCAACTGTGGGTAATAACCGGCTTTAGCAACATCAATAAATGCATTTTGTGATGCGAGTGAAGAAACACTTTGTGTCACTTCAGGATGTCTCGCTACTGCGATCTTAATCGCATCGTATAAGCTTAACGTTTGTTTATCAGCCGTCCCATTCACAAGTGGCATCATAGATACTGGAGCACTTGGCGAAGCTTGTGTCGTGATCACAGGCAATTGTTCGACCTGTTTAGGATCAAAGCTAAAATCACTCAGTTCATTTAACTTAACTTGTCTAAAGTCATCATCAGCTTTAGGTTTAAAAAACTGATCCATATTTGATTTTAATGCAGTTAAGCTGAATTTTTTCTTTGCTTGCGGTTCAGCATTCACCGTATTGTATTTTAGTTCAGAGACGACTTGATCAGCTTTAGGCTTAATATTTACAACTGGCTTAATCGACTGCGATTGTTCAGATATTTTCGCTTTCTGCTCTATTGGTTTTGAATAAACAATTGTAGGTTTATTTACAGCCAAAGCACTAGTCGGTTGCTGAACGATCAAGTTTGGACGCTCAATTACATTCTGTGTTTCTAACTTATTATGAGAACCTGATTTAAAAGGCCAAAAAGCTTTGGCTTTAGATACAAGACTTTGACGATGTTCAACTTTCGCTACAGTTGAAGGTGGAGCTTGTAGCAAGTTGTTTTGGCTGTTAATTTGTTGATCATTAACAATCTTCGGTTTTGGTGTACTAGACACTTTCAATGAAGTTTCACTCACCGTTTTTTGTAAAGTCGGTGTCAAAACTTTTGTATTTGAAACATTGCCAGTAGCTTGGTGATGACCCTCATCCAACTTAGTTTTATCTTTGCCTATATTCCCAATAAATGTAAAGAGTTTACTTTTTGGTTTTTCTGTTTTGTCTTCTGAAACCGATGTTTCATTTTCTAGTAATTTTGCGTGTTGCGCGTCAATTAAAGATTCTGTTAGTTGATTTTGGATCTTTGGTTTAAGCGGTTTTAAAACCTGACGAGTGTCTTTAGTAGCGGGTTGTACAGTAGATGAAATAGTAGGTTTTAGAACATTTGGCGCTGAAGCCTCTTCAATAACCTGCTTTACCTTTGGCAGCAATATTTTTGGTTCAGATGCCGCTTTTTCACGCTTAACAAATGCAAAGAAAGATTTCTTTTGAGTCTTTTCCTTCGACTCATTCTGAGACTGCGAATTAGATAAAGGTATAGTGTTAACTTGAGCAATTTCATTTTCGACTATGTCGTCTAAATCAGGAACTTGTTCAATAACTTTAGGAACAAGAACCTGTTCTTTCACTTGCTCTTTCGAGATTTTGGATTTCGATTGGAATAATTTAAAACGTGGCTTTTCAAGCTGTTCAGGTATATCTTCAACAGTCTTTTTTTCCAAACTAAAGTTGATTTTTGGTTTTTGTAATTCTGCTGATAGTGCACGTTGGGTATCGTCAATTGCTAGAGGAGCGATTGCATCTTCAGCATGTACTTGTGTCGTACATAAACTGATCGCAAACAGCGTGATATACCCCATATCCTTCTGACTTAATTGATGTTTAGCCACTTGTAATCTCTATTAAAAAGTGTGAACTACGTCACATAAAATCAATCGTATTCTACAATGATTTTTATATTATTTCTGCGTCAATTGTAAACTTACGATTTGTTTGAGTTAATTTACAGTCTAAATATCTATAAAACAACATTATTTTATAGATATCACACTATTTTTTTAAACTGTGAAATCATCACCTAAATAAACTTTACGGACAGTTTCATCCATAAGTACTTGATCTGGTGTTCCTTCCGCAATGACAGATCCTTCGCTGACAATATAAGCATGCTCACAAATCGCGAGCGTTTCGCGAACGTTATGGTCTGTAATGAGCACACCGATACCACGTTCTTTTAAATTGCGAATGATATCTTTGATATCACCTACAGAAATTGGATCTACCCCAGCAAAAGGCTCATCAAGGAGCATAAACTTAGGATCGGCGGCTAATGCTCGAGCGATTTCAGCACGGCGACGTTCCCCCCCTGACACACTCATCCCCAAAGAATCTTTAATATGTGTAATTTTAAAGTCTTCTAATAACTCTTGAAGTCTCTCTTTACGTTGTTGCTTATTAAGATCCTTCCGCGTTTCAAGAATCGCCATAATATTATCTGAAATACTCAATTTACGAAAAATTGAAGCCTCTTGTGGCAAATAACCAATTCCATGACGAGCACGCTCATGCATTGCAAGGTCCGAAAGATCAAGATTATCTAAGTGAATTTCACCTTTATCCATTCGAACCAGTCCGACTACCATGTAAAAGCTTGTCGTTTTTCCCGCCCCGTTCGGTCCAAGCAAACCAACAATTTGACCACTCTGCATGCTAAATGAAACATCTTTCACCACCCAGCGTTTACTATAAACTTTGGCAAGATGTTTAATTTTTAATGTTTGGATTGGTGATTCATTGACACTCATTAATCACGTACTCCAGAGAATGATTTTGAGGCAGAAGGTGGAATGATAATTTGTACACGACCTTTCGAACTGCCTGTGCCACTACTGCCACCGCCTACAACTTCGATATCACCCTTATTCATACTGTAACGCAAAGTGTTCCCACGAATACTTGCGCCATCTTGATACAAGTATGCATTACCCGACAAAGTAATAATGCCTGTATCAGCGTTATATACAATTTTAGAGGCTTCACCACGTGCAATGCCACGTTTAGACTCTAATTGCTGTTGGAATTTTGCAGGGGAACCTGACGCATTTACTGAGCTAATTTGACGATTGGCATTGAGATTAGCAACTATAGAGGCTGCATTTAACTTGAAAGTACCTTGTTCAACAGAAACATTCCCCACATAGGTCGTTATACCTGTTTTGTCATTATAGGTCGCACGATCAGCTAAAAGCATGATGGGTTGATTACGATCACTTGGCAATGCAAATGCCATAACAGAAATAGAACTGAGTGCCACCATTGCTATTGCTTTAAGCATTTTTGAACCTGATAAATAAGAAGGTTTAGTTTGGTGCATACTTTCCTCGAATATTTTTAAAATCGTACTGACCTTCATTCAAATCTGCTTCTAAGCCTTGGCTGACAAAATCTGCATTTGGTGTTTGTACAGTAACTTGCTCAGATGTTTCAAGCTTTCTTGTTTTTGGATATCCTGTAAGCGCATCGGTTCGAAAAACCATTTTGCCCATTTCTCCTTGCTTGGTTGCAACAACATCTCCAGATAACACAATCTTCTCATTGTCATTGAAACCATGTGCTTGTTTAGCATAAAACGTAGCGTCTTCTACATTATTAGTAAACATGCTGGCATTTAAATTCTGCAAGCTTGATGTTTTCTGTTTCATATCTTGGTTCAGCTCATCCACTCTAGCCTTAACATAAAGCATGCCTTTTTCATCAGTTTGCAAAAGATTAATATTCTTTGCTGAATATGTCATCGATTGAGCGGATGAACCCTCTAATTTTTTCCCTTTACCGCTGTAATAATAATAGCCACCACTTATAGCAGCGACAATAACAGCAGTAATGTATAAAACTTTAGTATCCATAAATCATCAACTATATTCAGCGTTCATATCAACTGCATATTAATGCGTTACAGCCAAATATTTTTCAAGAAGTTCATGGTAAACCCCTTTTGACAACAATAACATGTCACAAATTTCACGCACAGCGCCACGACCACCATAAGCTTGGGTTACAAGGTCTGCACGACGACGAACTTCAACATGACCATTTGGCACTGTTACTTTCATTCCCGCAATCGCAAAAGCTGATAAATCTGGCCAATCATCCCCCATATACAAGCAATCTTCTGGTTTTAAACCCAGTTGCGTACAAGCTTGCTGTAAGGCAGTCCCTTTGTCTTCACGCCCCTGATAAACTAAGTCTACACCTAGATCATTCATACGCTTTGCCACAATATTGCTTTGGCGACCGGTAATAATGACAACTTTAATTCCAGCTTGCTGAACAAGTTTCATCCCAAGTCCATCACGAATATCAAATGACTTAATTTCATCACCTGAGTTCGTCAACGTTACAAAACCATCACTTAGAATACCATCCACATCCAAAACCAACGCTTCGATATGTCGTGCTTGTTCTAACAATACATAAGATGCCATGAATTAATTTACCCCAGCTTGAATTAAATCGTGCATGCTAATCACACCAATCACTTGTTTGGCATCATTGACTACTACAAATTGATTGATTTTTTTAGCATTCATTTGCTCTAGCGCTTCAACCGCTCTTGCTTCTTGTGAAATGGTTAGAGGATTTTCAATCATAACCTTTGATACAGCAAGATTAACATCAAAACCTTGTTGCTTATCAATGAGACGTCGCAAGTCACCATCCGTAAATATACCTAACAGAACATCATTTTCATCCACAATTGTGGTTAATCCGAGACGTTTGTTTGATATTTCGTATAAAACTTTATTCATTGGTGTATCTGGTGAAACTTTTGGTAAAGAGTCACCCACGTGCATCAGATGTTTAACATGCAACAGTAATCGCTTACCGAGTGCACCAGCTGGATGTGACATGGCAAAATCATTTGCAGTAAATCCACGCGCTTCAAGTAAAGCAACAGCCAAAGCATCACCTAAAGCTAAAGTCGCTGTCGTGCTTGAAGTTGGTGCCAAACCTAATGGGCATGCCTCTTGAATATGACCAAGTGTAAGCGCAACATCAGCGTTCTGTGGCATTGGTCCACGGTCATCACCTGAAATTGTTATCAATGGCACACCCAAATGTTTGATGAGTGGCATTAACATCATGATTTCATCACTTTTACCAGAGTTTGAAATCGCGATCAGCACATCTCCACGCACTAACATCCCGAGATCACCATGACCAGCTTCACCTGGATGCATAAAGAAAGACGGAGTTCCTGTTGATGCAAATGTTGCAGCCATTTTTCGACCGATATGACCAGATTTCCCCATACCAGTGACCACTAAACGACCTTGACACTGTAGGATAATTTGACATGCTTGGGAAAAACGATCATCAATCTGACTGGATAGTACCGATAAAGCTTGACGCTCAATCTCTAAGGTTTCTTTTGCAACCTTTTGAAAATCAATTGGATATGTAGTATTTTCAGAATTCAAATCTGGGCACCTTGAGGCTGGATTCAGCCACAATTTCAATCATTAAATTATTCTTCATATATTAACATAAGCATGCAAGTATCTTTTTCTTAAATGTATAAATTTCATTTGCATAGATTTTTTACGCATAAAACTTTGTGAAAGATAAGCCTTAGGTTAAGATGAACCACCATTTTTTTAGCTTTTTGAAGACCTATGCAACCATTTGTTCTATATAACTCAGAGCAACGAAAAAAAGTTGAGTTTGTACCACGCAAAGCAGGACATATTGATATGTATGTCTGTGGGATGACAGTTTACGACTACTGTCATATTGGTCATGCTCGGGTTATGGTTGCATTTGACTATATTATTCGTTTTCTTCGTAGCCAAGGTTGGAAAGTTAAATATATTCGCAATATTACTGACATTGATGACAAAATCATTGCACGTGCAAATGAAAATGGTGAAAGCATTACAGCACTCACTGATCGCTTTATTCAGGCAATGAATGAAGATGCTGCTAATTTAGGATGCTTGGCACCTGATGAAGCACCTCGTGCGACAGAGTATATCGATCAAATGCAAAATATGATTGGTATTTTGGTCAATAATGGCACTGCATATCCTGCGTCAAACGGTGATGTGTACTTCGAAGTTGAAAAATTTAAAAAATACGGGCGTCTATCTGGTCGTAAACTCGAAGACATGCAAGCAGGTGCTTCCGAACGAGTCGATGTTGAAGTTGAAAAGAAACATCCTTTCGATTTTGTGCTATGGAAGCATGCAAAAGAAAATGAACCTTCTTGGAAATCTCCTTGGGGGAATGGTCGTCCAGGTTGGCATATTGAATGTTCAGCAATGTCTACATGTTGCCTTGGTAATCATTTTGATATTCATGGTGGTGGGTCTGACTTGACCTTCCCCCATCACGAAAATGAAATCGCACAAAGTGAAGCTGCAACTGGCGAACAATATGTAAACTATTGGATGCACGTAGGCTTTATCAATGTCGATGGTGAAAAAATGTCTAAATCTTTAGGCAATTTTTTCACGATTCGCGATGTCATGGAAAAATTCCATCCTGAAGTTATTCGTTACTTTATCGTTTCATCACACTATCGTAGCCCTGTGAATTTTTCTGATACTGCGCTTAAAGAAGCTAAAAACACATTAAGTCGTTTTTATCATTCATTTAAAGCATATCAACAGATATATGGTGCCGAAATTAATTCGCAATACGATGAAGCACTCGTTGAAAAGTTTAATGCAGCAATGCGGGATGATTTCAACACATCAGAAGCGATTGCCGTACTTTTTGAAATCAATAAAGAATTAAATCGTGCCGTAAAAGACGAAATTGCTGAACAGGCGGCCATATATTATGCCACCTTGCGCCATCTGACCAATATCTTAGGTCTTGTTCAACATAATGTTGATGAATTCCTAAAATCAGATATTGGTCAAGAAAGCTTATCTTTGAGTAATGATGAAATTGAAGATCTCATTCAACAACGCAAAGATGCCAAGAAAGAGAAAAACTTTGCACGTGCAGATGAGATTCGCCAAAATCTTCTTGATCAAGGCATTGTACTTGAAGATACGCGTCAAGGAACTTTATGGCGGCGTGCTGATTAATTCATCAATTAAATTTTGGAAGTGTTGACAGGGTGTGCAAAATCACTATAATTCACACCATATTGCGGGAATAGCTCAGTTGGTAGAGCACAACCTTGCCAAGGTTGGGGTCGCGAGTTCGA
Organism: Acinetobacter sp. ANC_7513; assembly: GCF_056779915.1. Lineage (NCBI taxonomy): Bacteria > Pseudomonadati > Pseudomonadota > Gammaproteobacteria > Moraxellales > Moraxellaceae > Acinetobacter > Acinetobacter sp. ANC_7513. The sequence goes on along the minus strand of NZ_JBWYIW010000010.1, from coordinate 28,061 downwards.
GTCTCGTTTCCCGCTCCAAAATTTTAAAAGCTTCATTCGAAAGATTGAGGCTTTTTTTTATTGACTTAGATTCTCAAATAAAGTCGACCTAGATTAAATTATTCGAAAGAGAAAAGAGAAGCTAGCCGACCAAAGTCAAAGTTGCTCCACACCCCATCACTCTCGAACTTGAACAGGTTTTCATCTTAAATTCACGCTTTTTTTGATAATATTAATCACTTTAATGCTCTTTTTTAGGCTAAAAGCATGAGATTAAATGCTGACTTCTCTCAACCTGTAATAATTACTCCAGAGGATTATCAATGGATTCAATCCCCAAGAGGCGAAGTTAAACGAATGATGTTTGATCGTGTTGGCTTAGAACAAGCAAGAGCAACCAGCCTAGTTGAGTTCCCTTCAAATTCTCAGTTCCCAGAGCATCAACACCCCTTCGGTGAAGAAGTTCTAGTGTTAAAAGGGACTTTTACTGAAGATGATCATCAGCACTATCCATCTGGATGGTATATGCGAAATCCTCACCTTTCTAAACATATTGTCTCGAGCTTAGATGGATGTCTGATCTTGGTGAAACTCATGCAAATGTCTGAAGAAGAAAAATTAGCTACCCGAATTGATACTCGTGACGAGCGAAACTGGACCTATTTTAACAACAGAAAGATTTGCCAACTATTTCAATCTGAGTATGAAGACACCTTTCTCGAAAAACTCGAAAGCCAACAGGTTTTAGAATCAACACATCATAACGGTATTGAAATTTTCATTATCGAAGGTGAATTGGTGATGAATGAACGAAATTATTCAGCTGGTTCGTGGATGAGGTTTCCGACTCAACATCGTATTGAATTCAAAGCAGGTGCTTCTGGCGCTTTGATTTATGTAAAAAAAGATCATTTAAAAAATATATACCCAAAAAAACCCAATACATTATTGGGTTTTTAAGCTAGTGCATTGATTAAGATTCATCATATGCGCTTTTTTTCCAGACACCCATATCAATAAGCTTCTGAATTTGCTTATCAATCACTTCCGCTTTATATTCGTCGTGATGTCCCTGTTTTTGCTGCAAATACAAATTTTTAGGATATATATTATTTTTATAAATTAATTGTGCGCATTCTGCACGTATATCTTTCATCCAATTGGTCACCTGAGCGTGTGTACGATGATAACGAAGTGCCTCTATATCAACTACACCAGTCACATAGGTAGATCCATTGGTATCATGCTGTTTACCCACTATTTTACCTTTATGGTCCACAATCATAGAAAGACCACCACCACAATCGATCGGTGCTAATGTATTTTCATCAAGATACATCCCCCCAATATTAGGTGCTACTACGTACATATTATTTTCTAAAGCACGAGCACGATTGGAGATTTCAAATACATCATTTTCAGTAAATGAAGCTGGTAAAGATGCACGATAGACGACTTCAGCACCATTCATCGCTAGGCCTCGACCATTTTCTGGAAAATTACCTTCCATTGCCATCATTATGCCCAATCGACCAATTTCCGTATCAACTACTGGCCAAAATGATTGAAGCTCTTCGCCATATTTTTTTACCCACTCATCATACAAATCATGAGGTGATGCTGAACGCTCGCATGGCAATAAAGCAGACATTTTGTGGTGTTTTAAAATAATTTCGCCTTGAGGATTTATAATAAATCCGACATTAAACATAATGCCTGGCCAATCCTCATTTTTAGCTTTGGCTTGCGCCATGATAAAAACATTATGTTTTTTAGCTAACTTACCTAAACGATCTGTTTCAGGGCCTGGTATATCGATCGCACCATCATCTAAGAATTCTTGAATATCAACATCGAGTGCTTCATCGTTGAAGCCCTGTAATGCTCCCTCTGGGAGAACCAACAGTCTTACTGGAATATCTAAAGAACTCAACCATAATGCACCGGATGTAAGTTCCTCTAAATGAGAGATATTTTTCATAATATCTGCTCTACAACTTGTGCCCCATATTGTTGGAACTAATCCTACTACACCATAAGGTTTGATCATTTTGTTTTCCTCTAAATCCATTCAGTTTTTTTAATGTACTTAAAAATTATCAGTGTGCTGATAATTATGCAAGTTCAAAAACCAAAAAATTTAGAAAATTATTCTTCATTAATTTTTTTCATCCATTTCCTGACGATTCTTATTTCACTTTCACTAAAACCATCGACTAAAGAATCTTCTAAACGATCAATAGCATCACCACAATCTTCCATAAGTTTTTTCCCTAAATCTGATATCTCAATTAATTGAATTTTCTTATTCGTAGAATGAGAAGTTTTGTAGAGAATATTTTGTTTTTCTAATTTTGAGATCATCAAATTTACTGTTTGTGGTGTTAATGAAGCAAAACGTGCTATTTCCGCATTTGTGAAACCTGGGTAAGTCAAAATAATTTTCAAAATTGTGAACTGTGGTGGAGTGATTGAATATTCAGCAAGTACACGCTCCATTTTTAAACGATATACATGGGATGTCTTTCTTAATAAAAATCCAAGGTAACCCGATTCATTATCAAATATTTCAGGTGAATTCGTATTTTTTTTAAACATACCTATTGCCCTTTTATAAAATCATAAATATTATCAGTATACTGATAAAAAGTATTTGAGTTTAACTTTGCATTATATATGACTAATGCTGCTTAAATTTGAATACCCAGTCACAGTTCAGCTACAAAAATAATGGAATAAAAATCAAACCCTTAAGGATATAGGACACAAAAATGCAGAATACTCTAAATGCTGAAGAACCCGCTTCGGTCAAAAAAAATACGAGATACGCTTGGTACGTAGTCACACTATGTATGTTGGCTTATATATTTTCTTATATTGATCGACAAATTTTAGTCTTGATGATTGAACCCATCAAAGCAGATTTAAATTTAACTGATACTCAGTTTAGTCTATTGCACGGTTTAGCTTTTTCCCTATTTTACGCATTTATGGGATTGCCAATCGCTTATTTAGCAGACCGATTTTCCCGACCAAAAATTATTGCAATTGGCATTATTTTTTGGAGCTTAGCAACAGCGGCTTGTGGTCTAAGTAAAAACTTCATTCAACTTTTTCTGTCAAGAATGGGGATTGGCATTGGTGAAGCAGCATTATCACCCGCAGCATATTCCATGTTTAGTGATATGTTCAGTAAAGACAAATTAGGTAAAGCCGTTGGTATTTACTCCATTGGTTCTTTTATCGGTGGAGGGATGGCTTTTCTCGTTGGTGGCTATGTGATCAGCTTATTAAAAGATGCAACGTTTATTGATGTTCCTCTACTCGGCATGATAAAGGCTTGGCAAGTTGCCTTTATTCTTGTTGGATTGCCAGGCGTTTTTATTGGTCTTTTATTTATTTTAACAGTAAGAAATCCGCAACGAACAGGACAAAAACTCGATGCCTCAGGTAATGTCGTAAAAGTTAAATTTACGGATTCGTTTAAATTCTTAAAAAAGCATAGTAAGACATTTACTTGTCACTACATGGGCTTCACATTCTATGCAATGGCATTGTTTTGTGTCATGAGCTGGTCACCTGCATTTTATATGCGTAACTTTGGTCTAAGTCCTGTTGAAACAGGTTATATGTTAGGAACGATTCTACTTATCGCAAACACATCTGGCGTTTTCTTTGCAGGCTGGTTAACTGACTATCTGACAAGTAAAGGTCGACGTGATGCTGCAATGTATGCTGGTTATTTAGGTGGTTTAGGAATTATCTTACCGATTATTAGCTATACATTAGTAGACTCACTGTGGTTATCTGTTGCTATTTTTACAGTGGCTATGTTCTTTGCATCTTTCCCAATGCCAACCTCAACAGCAGCTATGCAAATTTTAGCTCCAAATCAATTACGAGCTCAAATTTCTGCAATTTTCTTGTTAATCAGTAGCTTAATTGGTTTAGGTATTGGAACAACTTTAGTCGCATTAATTACCGATAAAGTATTCGGGGATACCAACATGGTGGGTTATTCAATTTCAATCGTAGGTGGATTCTCAGCGTTATTGACTATTATTTTACTTAAAACAGGATGTAAACATTTTGTGAAAAGTCTAGATGTAGAAAAAGATGAAATGGTCAGATAAGAAGTGATTTGTGCAAAATTACATAAAGCATTTTCTAAAATCTAAGCTCATATTTAGTTTATTTTAGAAAAAGAACTCGAACATCTGTTCGAGTTCTTTTTTCTCAACTGAGAATCAATAATGATTAAACTAATCAAAGGTAGAAAAAAATAATCAAAGTCTACTTGTTGCAAGCCAAAGCCGCATTATGATGAATACCCATGTCCGATGCCCGATTAAATAAAGATAAACGAAGTATTCCCTGTCAGGTCTAGGCTTTCAACATTTTTCGTTTGAAGAGCAGATTATTCTCCCTACTTGAATAGAAATCACTCTCAAATTTACTAAAATGCGTTCAGGACTGCTGAATGAGGAAAACTCACTTCCAGAAGCTGATTTAACTTAACTCATTCAAAGTGTGAATATTGTTAGACGATATAATGCCGAACCATATAGCGCGTTAACAAAAAAAGAATATTATTTAGGTGATCAATCAGATGAGTGCGTAATTATTATTTTTACTCATCTCTAAATCAGATTCAGTGTTACAACTTTTGAGTAATCGCAAAAAAAAGACTCGGACTTAAAAGTCCGAGTCAGGTTGTAGTCAAATATTGAGCATTTTTTAAGAAAGATTTACTTTTTGAATACCATTTCTACCTGGGAAATCCTTGGCTAAAGATCGGGCATTAGGCATTTTTAACCATAATCTTAATAATTTTCTTCGCTTTGAGATGTCTTCATCATCTATAAATGACGATCGTGAATGCATTACACAATAGTTATTACAGAACTGCATATCACCCGGTTCAAGCATCATATCTAGTCTGAGATCAGGATCTTGTATGTACTGATCGAAAATATCAAGCGCATCGACTTGAACTCTGGATAAAGGTATTCCTTTTCGCTCATGTCCTAGTTCAATATATGCTCTTAAGTATCGGCAACTTAATTTATTGTCATAAAAGCTAAATATAGGCGTGAGTGTTGGTTCTGAGTCACCAAGATGATCACAATAAGTCGGATGATAATAATAACCTAGATATTCAGGATAATTTTCTAAAATTCTATTGTAGACTGTGGCAGCACTGACGAGACTACTCAATCCTCCACTCATTGCTTTTCTAATTGATAGCAATCCAACTACGTCAGATAAGTCAGTGTGGTAAGGGAGATATGCGTTTGTTTCATAAACTCGCGTTGATTTGTTGTTAAGATCACCAACGTTTTCTACTTTACCCAATAAATCGCCTTTAGGATTTTGGGTAACGGGTTGACCCATATACATGCCTATTAAATAGTAAATAATCGCCAATTGGCGTTCACTAAATTTAGAGACATCCAAACCTTTTAATAGAAAGAAACCATATCCATTCTCAAGCTCATCGGCATATTTTTTAAATTCAGATAAAACTTGTGAATTATTAATCGTTAAATGCGTGTTATTCAATTGATCAATTTCTAGATCTTGTTGTTCTATCAATTGCAAATTTTGGCTTAATTCATGAAGCATTTCTGCGCTTAAATAATAAATCCAATCTGTCTGATTTTTTAGGTCTTTGCCCACCCATGCCGACTTATGACTGATTTTCTCTTTTAATATCGTATTCATCGCAATTTATCCCTGAACTAGTGTTTGTTTTCCTGCATTTTTCGAACCATCGCATTAAAAAACTTATCTGCGAAAGCACTTTCTTGAATTAACATTTGAGTTAAGTCTGCACACTTCTGTTTTACGATATGATCTAATTCAACATCGTCACCACGCATTGAATCCGCTTGGCATTGTATTTCTGCCGCTCGTTGAACTGTCCAGAGTAGGAAAAAAGCTTTTTCAATCGTACTCTCTCCCACAGCTACACCATGATTTCTAAGTACCAGAATGTGATGATCACCTAAACTTTTGATCATTCTTTGTTTTTCTTCTTCGAATAGGGTAATGCCTTCAAAGGCATGATAGCCTACCCGACCATATAACTGCGCACCATAAAAATTGTCATTTTTAAAGCCATCTTTCTTTTGTGCAATGGCACTGATTGGTGTGGTATGTGTATGTATTAAACATCGAATATCATCACGAGCACCATGAACAGCACTATGTAAAGCAAATCCTGCAGGATTGGCATCATATTCAGAATGAATTACTTTATTACCGTTTAAATCAACTTTTAATAAATTTTCGGGTGTGATTTCCGTATAGTTCAAGCCGAAAGGATTTACTAAATAATAGTGTTCAGCTCCTGGTAAGCGCGCTGAGACATGATTAAAAATTGTTTCCGTCCAACCAAAATAATCAATAAGGTGATAACAATTCGCTAATTTAACTCTGAGCGCCCATTCAGCTTCAGACACATTCAATACATTATTTTTCATCTTCATTATTCCTTGTTCTGGCTTGTTCGCTTAAATAGACCGTTAATTCATATATAAGTTTGGATGTCGGCATCGGACATTCATAAGCATCTGCCAATTCAAATACAGCTTCTGCAATGGGTGCTAACTCTAAAGGGCGATGATTTTTGTAGTCATGCCACATTGATGTATATGTTTCCCCCATCTCTGAACCCAATTTTAAAAATGTGTTTGGGTCGATATTGATACGAGCGCCATAGCAAGCCGCAACAGCTCGAACTTCATATAAAATTTGTTGCGTAATTCGAGTTAAATTGTGATCAGAATAAATTTTACTTAGCGGAGCATCAGCCACAACCGATAATGGATTGGAGCTCAAGTTAGCCATAACCTTGGTCCAAATTTGATCTCGGATGTTCTCTACGGGTCGTGCTTCGATACTTGTATTTTCAAACAATTCAACAAGCGCATGTAATCGTTCAGTCATTTGATGACTCGGCTCACCAAAGATCAACAAATATGGATTGTCTGATTTGACCTCATTTCCATTGACACTTTGCGCTGTAATAAATACGACAGCGCCAATTAAATGTTCTAATGGAAAATGGTCATTTAAAACGCCCTGTTGATCTAAACAATTTATGCTTGAATGTTCAGAGTTATTCTCTAAACCGTAAAAATACCAAAAGGGTATGCCATTCATTAACGGCACGATGACTGTCGCGTTATGCATATAACGCTTCAGCTGAGTTGAGATTTCGTATAAAGCGTTAAACTTGGTTGCTATAAATATAAAATCCTGTTTTTCAATGCATTCTTCAGTATCCACAATTCGAGATGGATGTACTTGAAATTCACCCAGTACATCTTTTAAATGAATCCCTTTTTGCTTTAGCGTTTCGACTTTTTCCCCTCGCGCTAAAACAGTGACTTGGTGTCCTGCTAGCGTTAATCTAGCAGCAACTACACAGCCTATGGCTCCAGCACCATATACCAAAATTTTTTTTGACATCCATTCAAAACCCTGAAAAGCGTATAAGTAGTTATGTTCTAAATAGCTAATACGTCTTGATGCTTACTATTAATTCCTAAGTAACTTTCGATGATTCTTGGATCTTCAACTAAATCAGAGCCCTTTCCTTCCATTGAAAGCTCTCCCATTTCTAAGACATAAGCATAATCTGCAAGTTTTAAAGCAGCTCTAGCATTCTGCTCAACTAACAAGATAGACACGCCATGTCCTCTTAATTGGTCAATCACCTTAAAAATTTCTCGGGTGATGAGTGGCGCTAATCCCAAACTCGGCTCGTCAAGCATCAACAATTTAGGTTTAGCCATGAGTGCACGACCTACTGCAAGCATTTGTCGTTCACCACCAGAAAGTGTTCCTGCTTGCTGTGATCGTCTTTCTTTCAAACGAGGAAAAATGTCATACACTTCATCTAAAGTGCTCAAAATCTCTTTGTCTCTTTGGCGATAGCGTTGAAAAGCGCCAAGCATAAGATTGTCTTCAATAGACATTGTTCCAAATAACTCTCGTTTTTCAGGCACTAATCCAAGCCCACGAATGACCATTTGCTCAACCTGTGGACATTGCTCCACATGTCCATCGAAATCGACGTGTCCTTTAGAACCCAGCACCCCCATAATTGCAGACAATAAAGTTGTTTTACCCGCACCATTTGGACCAACAACAGAAACAATTTGGCCTTGATTAACACGCATATTAAAATTTGAAAGCGCTTCGACTTTTCCGTAAGCAACACTCAAATTATTTACTTCTAGCAGAGGCGTGCCCTCTTGATTTCCAAGCATTGTGATCATGCAGCACCTCCTAAATAAGCTTCCAATACAGCTTCATTTTTTTGAATTTCTTCTGGTAATCCTTCAGCAATTTTTTGACCGAACTCCATGACCACAATTCGGTCTGCGAGATTCATGACAAAGTCCATATCATGCTCGACCAAGAGAATCGCCATACCTTCAGCACGTAATTTCGCTAGAAGTTCAGCTAAGGCTTGTTTCTCTTTAAATCTTAATCCTGCTGCGGGCTCATCAAGTAGTAATAAGCTTGGGTTCGCACATAAAGCACGTGCAATTTCTAAAATACGTTGCTGCCCGAGTGCTAAACTGCCAGCTTCGACATACAAATATTCTCCAAGCCCTACACGTTCTAGTTGATATTTAGCCTCATTGAGAAGTTCATTTTCTTCAACTCGATCAAGAAGTAACATGGATGAGATGACACTTTTTTCTCCGCGCAAATGTGCACCTATGGCTGTATTTTCTAATACAGTCATTTCAGGCAATATTTTTACGTGTTGGAATGTGCGACTTAATCCTAATTTGGCAATTTCTCTGGATGGTATGCCATTTATTTTTTTACCTTTAAATAAAACTTCACCACTTGTTGGAACATCTACACCTGATATTTGATTGAACATGGTACTTTTACCAGCACCATTCGGACCAATTAAAGCGAGAACCTCTCCAGCGTGAATTTTCAGATTCATTTCATTGTTCGCAACTAAGCCACCAAATTTTTTCGTGATGTTCTTCGCATCTAATATCAATTCACCCTTGTTGATTTGATTTTCTACTTTGTCCATTTGAGGAATGGGGTGGATTGAAGGATATAAATCTACTGGCTTATATTTATTTGGGATCAACTTAGTAATAAATGACCAAATCCCTGATGGTGCTTTTTGCATCAATACAACAATGATTAATCCAAATACGATTGTTTCATAATGACCTTGTCCGCCAAAAATAATAGGCAAAGCATCTTGCAACCATTGGCGTACCATGGTGAATATGCCTGCACCTAATATTGCACCCCAAATACTACCGACACCGCCTAACAACGCCATAAACAAGTAGTCGATACCCATTTGGAGTCCAAAAGGTGTCGGGTTAATAAAAGTTTGCGTGTGTGCATAAAGCCACCCTGAAATTGATGCAAAAATTGCAGCAATCACAAAGATGATCATTTTTGCTCTAAACGTATTTACTCCCATAGACTCAGCCATTACTTGTCCGCCTTTCAAAGCACGGATTGCTCGACCCTCTCGAGAATTTAAAAGATTTTTTGTCAAAATAATGGCAATGAATACAATGAGCCAAATGAGGTAGAACATTTTGTTGCCATTATCAAAGGCAAATCCTGCGATAGAAATAGAGGGAATATTCGAAATTCCAGAATGCCCACCTAAAGTTTCAATGGTGGAAAAGAAATAATAAAGTGAAATGCCCCAAGCGATCGTACCTAAAGGCAGATAATGCCCTGAAAGTTTAAGTGTTAAGCCACCCACCAAAATCGCAGATGCGACTGTGATAACTATTCCGAGCAGAAGTCCAAACCAAGGATTTCCACCTGTCCATGCGAGGAAACTTGGTAATTGTTCAGTCACAGTTAAGTAAGCAGTTGCGTATGCGCCAATTCCCACTAAGGCTGCTTGACCAAATGTAGTCATGCCTCCAACGCCTGTCACCAATACAAGACCCAACACGACTAATGCATTTAGACCAATATAGTTCAATAAAGTGACTTGATAGGTCGGTAAAAAAAATGGGCTGATGAATACAATTAGCGCAAATATAAAGAAATAAGTTTTTGATTTCATTCTTCATCCTCCTCAACATGACGAGTTGTGAGTGATTTCCAAAGTAAGAAAGGAATAATTAATGTAAAGACGATGATTTCTTTGTAATCACTTGCCCAAAACATTGAGAAAGACTCAATAACACCAACAATCACGGCACCAATTGCTGCGACTGGGAAGCTGATTAGTCCTCCAATGATTGCCCCTACAAATCCCTTCAGACTTAAAATAAATCCTGAGTCGTAATACAGGGTTGTGATCGGTGCAATTAAAATGCCTGATAACGTTCCGATAAATGTAGCTAAAACAAAAGTCAGTTTGCCCGCAAAGATTGGAGAAATACCCATGAGCTGTGCACCGACTCGATTGACAGCGGTTGCATGCAATGCCTTACCATAGAGTGTTTTTTCAAAGAAATACCAAAGCACTAAAATCATCACAAAGAATGAAGCGATAATGATCAAAGTTTGACTACTTAAAACAAGAGTTCCAATCTCAAAGCTTTTGTCACTAAACGGTTGTGTTTGAGCACCATTTGGACCGAATATCACGAGTCCTAAACCGACTAATGCCACATGAACCGCTATCGACACTATCAATAAGACTAAAGGTTTGGCTGCCACTAAAGGTTGAAAAAAAGTGCGATACATTTGAGGACCAAGCGGTGTAATCACAGCCAAAGTCAATAAAACTTGAATTGGCATTGGAAGCGTCGCTAAAGGTAGTGTGTACATCGCGATAACGATCAAAGAAATATAAATTAGTGATGCAATAAAAATTTTGATATTAAATATTTGATTTTTAAAAAATTTAGCGTATAAATCCAGACTTGTATTGACAATAAAAAACGCAACGACCAGCCAAACTATTAAGCTTGGAATACCTGCTTGAATGGATGCCAAAGTCAATGCACCAAACACAGCAAATTCACCCAATGGAATAAGTAATATCCGAGTGACAGTAAAAACTAAAATGATACAAAGCGCTAATAATGCATAAATAGCACCACTGGTAATACCATCCTGCCCCAAAATTAACGCGATATTTAAATCCATAACATCTTCCTACCCTTTTTTGAGGATGAATTTACCTAGAGCGATATATGCATATCGCTCTGAGTTCATTTATGAAAAGCTAAATTTACTTCAGTAGTTTCCACTGACCATTTTTAACAATGATCATTTCACGCCCACGCTTGTCAAATCCACTATGATCAGATGGGCTCATGTTATACACGCCTTGAGTTCCTGCGACTTCTTTTGTAGATTCCAATGCATCACGTAGAGCTTCACGGAATTGCACGGTGCCAGGCTTTGCTTTTTTCAAAGCAGTCGGTACAGCTTTTTCAAGCAAAATACCTGCGTCATACACATTTGCCCCGAAGGTTGCAGGTGTTTGTTTATATTTTGCTTTATAATCATTGATATATTTAGTAGCAATTTTCTTAGAAGGATGTGTATTAGATACTTCATTTAAAACAAGCATTAAACTGGCAGCTAAAATCGTATTTTCTACTTTCTTGCCACCCATTTTTAAATATTGATCTAAAGCCGCACCATGCGTTTGATAAATTTGCCCTCGATAGCCTCGATCATATAAAGCAGTTTGTGGGGGCACTGCTGAACTGCCTGGTGCTGCAACTAGAATTGCCTGTGGTTTTTTACTTATGAGTTTTAACGCTTGACCAGTTAGAGAGGTGTCTTGACGTTGAAATGATTCTTGAGCAACGATTTTAATCCCATTTTTCTTTGCTAAATTCGCTAAGACTTTTCCCCAGTTTTCTCCGTACGGATCAGCAGTACCGATAAATCCTAGAGTTGTAATTTTTCGCTTCACCATATCTTGCACAAGCGCTTCTGCGATGATTTCATCATTCTGAGTGGTCTTAAACACCCATTTTTTTTGATCCGTCATTGGCATGACTATCGTAGAAGTTCCAACCGGTGCAAGAAGAGGTACTTTCGCTTTAGCAATCGTCCCAATCACAGCAGAAGCATTTGGTGAACCAGAAGGACCAATGATTGCATCAACTTTGTTTTCTTTAATTAGTTTCTCGACAGCTTTGACAGATGCTGTAGGATCACTCGCATCATCAAGAGAAATATATCGAACGTTCTCATTACCAATCTTTTTAGGTAATAAAGCAACTGTATTTTTTTGTGGTATACCTACCATTGCTACAGGTCCGGATGATGATGTCACAACTCCAATCGTGATATCAGCTTGAGCATAAGTGGCAATTGCGATTAAGCTTGTTGATAATAATAATTTTTTAAACATCATATAATCTCCAGTTTGTCCATTAACTGTTTATGTAATTAGAATTTATAGCTATATGTAGTAATGATTCGATTTTCAACAAAATCATTACCATTGGTTGTTCCTGCACCATATTTAGTAGTCGTGTCGATATACCTCCATTCTATACCCAACCCTTTAAAAGACCCTTCTGGAACGGTGTAGCCGACAATGAAATTAGCTTCAGTTTCTTTATTATCTGGTAGGCCATTACGCTCTATGTTCGTACCATATAAATAACGCAAAGTCGTTCTTAAACCCGGCAAACCAACATTTTTAAAGTCATAAGAATAAAGTGCATGATAAGTAAGTTCTTCAGGTTTGATGAAACCTAAAGTTGACCAAGTATGTAGGAAAGGTTGAGGAGCGAATCCATCAAATGTTGGAAAATTGGTATCCCCGGAATTTTTTTGAACACCTGCAGCAAAACTATGTGAGCCATTTTGAATGTTGGCCTGAACGCCAAATGTTTTGCTATCTATGTTTCCATAGTATTTGTCACCAGCTTCACTGTTATGGAAATAACGTGCATCTAATTTGATTTTAGAGTCGCCAATTTGAGTGTTATATGCTGCATTTAAATAATGTTGGTTATAAATATCTTCCAGCTGACCAAACCAGTAAGAGCCTGAAATTTTAGGGCTAAAATTATAGTCTAAACCAACATAACTTAAACCATTACTTTCTATTCTTGCTTTACCTGGTGCAAACAAGCTTAGTTTTTCAAACTCATCATCATTACGCGCATTAATATGCGTGATTCGTCCAGCAGACAGTTTTAAATCTTGAATGGCTTTGGTTTCAAATGCCGCACCAGCATATGTTGTCACCAACTGACGTGAATCATCAATAAATGCAACAGGTGTTTTTGGCGAAAGTTCCCCAACTAATAGCTCAGAATCTTTATATTTCAGCTTTAAGGTTGCACCAAATTTATTATAACTACGTTCTTGCTCATTTTTTATGGGATCAAATGGTAAGATCGAATCAGACCTTTCAGCATTATGATTTGATAATCTTAGTGCGTAACTTGAAGTCACGTCAAAACCCACCTGAATGGGTGTATTGGTATAACCTGAACTAAACTTTAGACCTAATGCTTGTGACCAACTACCAACATCAGGCTGTGTTGTGTTATTTCGATCAATAAAGAAATTTCTTAAATTTATTGTCGTTTGACTATCTTTTACCAGGTCCGCATAAACTGCTGTATTACAGCAAATTGCTAGTATTGCAAATGTAGGTAACTTTTTCACTCAACTTCCCCTTAGTTTTTTACTGATTTTCTCACTCAACCCTGTTTAATTTTTTCTATTCAGCTATATGAAATTTCATATATTCAACCCAATTCTTTTCCAATTCCATAGAAAATTCAATTTTCTTTTAAGTATATTTATATACCTTAATTAATAATTAAATCCCTTTTAAATCTTCATAGATTGAAAAAAAGGCCAAATGATCTAACATTTAGCCCAATTTGATTTAATGAATACCCGCAATATCTTTTAGAATGGTGATAAAGGTATTCTTTTCTTGGTCACTGTATTTTGCAAATACTTCATTTTGATGCTCATCAGCTATATCAAATAAATAATGTGCGGTTTTTTTACCTTTATCCGTTAATTGGTAGAATTCTTCTGTTTCGACTAGTAGCTCATCCTTCTTAAGGATTTCCGCTGCTCTTTCTATTTCTCGCATAGGCATTGCTATATCACGTGGTAAATCATCTTTGCATGAACTTGCACCACTGCCTAGCACTAAAAGCATTCGAGCTTCACTCGTTCTAAAACCTGTGACTAATTGCTTTGGGATGTAATCATTTTGATAAAACTTGAATGCTCGACTCATGAGATAGGCAACATTATTATATAAGTTACCTTGATATAGTTGACCCAAATCATCAGTTTGGTCTGGATTTGAATCTTTAATTCTTAACATTGGGTGTGGTGTTACTGCTGAGTACGCACCCTGGTGATATACTAATGGACTACGACCTTCATCTTGAAAATTAACGACCTTTCCAATAATAATCCAGTGATCCCCGCCTTCTACAATTTGAAATAATTCACATTCAAAAACAGCAGAGCAATTTTCCAGAACTGGAGCATTACCTAAACCCAAACGGTAGTTTGCTCCTTCGAATTTATCAATATTGCGTTTAGCAAATTTATTCGATACCTCGATTTGTGATCCAGATAAAATATTGACTGCAAAATGACTAGAGTTTTTAAAAACTTCAAAACTGGTCGATTTTTTATCAATACTCCACAAGATTAAAGGTGGGTCTAATGAAACTGAGTTAAAACTATTGGCAGTTACACCCACTTTTTCACCTTGCGCATTTTGCGCTGTAATAATAGTAACCCCAGTTGCAAAATTACCGAGTGCTCTGCGGAATTTCATCGGATCAATAGCTTGTTCTTCCGATTTTTGATAACTATTCATTCCCTTCTCCTAAATCCCAAAATGACCTTCCATGATGGCAATTCAACTATTAAATATCTAAAACTAATCTCGGTGTTTTTGATCGAGAACAACACACTAAAATCTGCTCATTACTTTCTTTTTCTTCGTCAGTAAAGTAGACGTCTCGATGATCGGGTTCGCCTTCAAGCACATCACACATACACGTTCCACATACGCCCTGTTCGCACGATAACTCGACTTTAATCCCTTCTCGCGCTAAAGCTTGCAGAATAGTTTCCTCTGGAGCTACTTGAATCGTTTTACCACTTTGTTGTGCAACAACTTCAAAACTAGCGCCACCTAAATCAATATCTACCTGAAAATATTCTTTATGTAATTGATCGGAACTAAAACCCTTAGACTCAGCAAGATTAATAATCCAATCCATAAATCCATTAGGACCACAGGTATATAAATGTGAATCTTTGGCAATATCTTTCATTGCGTGATCAAAAAATTCACGATGATTTGCACCATCATCTTTAAAATGGAAAGTTGTATAACTCGCTAAGGGACCTTGCTTGATTTCATCTACAAATGCAGCGGTTTGTTTAGAGGCTGCACAATAATGCAATTCAAATGACTTATCGTTATTTAATAAATCATAAGCCATGGTAATTAACGGTGTAATCCCAATACCACCACCAACTAAAATGCTGTGAGATGCATCTAACAATGGGAACAAATTTTTAGGATGGCTGACTTGTAGTTGCATCCCTTCAAAGATGTCATTAAACGCCGACAGTGACCCCCCTCTTGATGCTTCGTCTTTTAAGATCCCTAGTCGAAAAACACCTTTTAAACTAGGATCTTGACATAGAGAATACTGACGGATTAACCCATTAGGCAGGAATAGATCGATATGTGATCCAGCTTCGATTTCAGGTAATGGAGACTCAGTTGCTGAAATTAAATCTAAGACAACAACATTTTCCGCTTCTACTGATCTTTTATTTACTATTACGGAGTATTTTTCGTTCATAGTTTTCCCCCTTTATGACTAAGCCAATGCTTAGCGCATAAATAGTCCTCCGTTAATATCCCATGTTGCTCCTGTCACAAAAGCTGCTTGTGGGGATGCTAACAAAGCACAAGTTTCAGCGATAAAACTCATACTGCCTAAAGCCTTGACAGGAATGTTATTGATAAATGCTTCCATTTTTTCATCTGAAACAACGCTGTGTACTATTGGAGACTCCATTGGTCCTGGTGCTACGGCATTTACCGTCACACCTTTAGCGGCAAATTCTTTTGCAAAAATTTTAGTCAAAGTTACGATTGCCCCTTTTGAAGCTGCATAATGCGCTCCCGTTGCAGTACCACCATTCTGACCAGCCAATGAAGCCATGTTTATAATTCGACCAAAGCCTTTAGATGCCATATATTGACCAATAATTTGGCATGACTGAAAGGTTCCTCGTTGGTTGACTTGTGTCACCCAATCAAAATCACTCGCAGTGATTTCAAGGACAGGAGTTGCTTTAGTTACTGTGGCGTTATTGATTAAAACATCCAACTTGTTGAAATGAGTTTCAATCCAACTCACTGCTTCTCTAAAGTCCTGCTCTACTGATATATCCAGTTTTAAGGGATACATTTGCGATGGATACTGACTCGCAGCTTTAGCACTTTCCGCTTTTTCTAAGGTACTTGCAGTTAAAATAACTTGATGCCCTTGTTCAGCAAAATATTCAGCAATCACATTACCTAAACCAGAGGCAGCACCAGTAACCAAAACAACTTGTGACATGGTCACCTCCTATAGAATGTAACTGATACCAGCTAAGGTATCTGTCGAATTGACTAGATTGATAATTTTACGGTCTATTTTGAGTTCGCCATTCTCTTGACGTATTAGCTCATAAATCACATCAGCAGTGTAATGACGCAAATTTTCTTTGCGGAACTCTCTTAAATTTTGTGCACAGCGTAAAATTATCTTGTGATCAGTTTCTTCAATAATTCGCACACGTGACAGGCTACGAACAGTATTGGCCTTGGGAGCTGTCGAGATTGCTTCACCATTTTCTAAACGCTCTACACGTAATTGACGCATGTGGTGATTGTCATATGCATAGTTCAAATGGTTTTCGTAATCTGTCAATGATGGATCAATTGGAATGATGTATTTGCCATTTTCATTCCATAAATTTAACCATGCTTGATACTCTGAATGATCTAACATGTCAGCTTCAGCCCAAATGAATGCTGTTACTTCGTTCAAAAGATTTAAATTAATTTTCATGCTCTTCCCCTTAAGCCGTCATCAACTTTTTCCATTGTTGGTAAGCGCCACGCATGCCTGTTTCAGCACTCACGTCACTCTTCAGACCATCTTCAGTTTTGACTTCTCCTGGTAAACCACGGTTCAACATGATCCAAAGATCATTGCCCGCATTTGCACCATGCTGTACACGCTCCCAAGCTTCCGCATCATCTGGCGTACCAAAACCGAAAGGACCTTGGAAATGTTCATGTAGACGTAGGCGATATTGGTTGGCAATTTGTGGTCCACCATTCATCGTAATCACTGAGTGGTGAATTTCAGTTTTATCTACCGCTAATGGTTGCATTACACGGAAGAACGCCATAGAACATGCAATGTTAGGGAAAATATTTAAGTTAAAGCCCGAACCACCGACAGCACGGCAAATTCGACGAACTTCAAGTTCCTCATGACCTTCTTCACGCAGCGCTTGGGCAAGTTCTTCAAAACGCTCTTGGATTGGTCGCTCCATCAACTCTTCATCAAGATCTACCAGTTCTGGAATCATCACCATCACGCTGTGACCATTTCCTAGATCTTCAACATAGCCTGGTTGATTTTCAAAGTTGAAAAGCTCTTCTGTTTTTTCGTCTACAGAACTTAAGAATGATTTATGAACCAATGGGAAATGATACGCGTCAGTTGTATTTTCCAACTGAATCTTCCAGTTACCTGGGAATGTAAAACGATGTTCACCTAATACTTTGACTGGATAACCTGCGCCTTGCTTCATGAATAGATCAATCCACTTTTTCGCAGCACCTAAAAAGTCTTCTAATGGCTCAATATCGTCTTTGAAGGTCGCAAAGATCATGCCGTTATATTCTTCTACACGTAAGCTGATCAGTGGAAATTCAGATTTATCTAAACATTCGCCATAACTTTCAGGTGAAGGAACGCCACGCAATGTACCATCCAAAGCGTAACTCCAACCATGATATGGACATACAAAGCTATTTGTTTTGCCTTTTTTATGCTCACAAACTGTAGCAGCACGATGGCGACAGCGGTTGAGTAAAACGTGGACTTTTTTCTTACGATCTCGTACAGCAACTACAGGTTGTTTACCAATATTAATCGTTTTATAACTACCAGCATCTGGAATTTCACTTGCATGAGCAACCCAAACCCAAGTGCTGTAGAAAATTTTTTCCATTTCATCTTCAAAGATTTGTGCATCTTTATATAAAGAGGTATGCACTCGGTCACTTTGAACTAATTCATTGTAATCAATTTCAATATTTTGAACTGGTATTGCACTATTCATCATGTATTCCCTTATAACTGTTTATGCAACTCAACCGACTTAATTTGATTGCGGTACTGGTAACTCATCATCACTGGTCCAATGCGTTACTGGTCGACTGAAAATATTTTCTGTTTGGAAGTGTTTGATTTTCCAAATGCCATTATTTTGTTGCTTAAAACGGATTGTCAGTTTGGCTGCATTCAAGTGGCTTGCACCCGTTTTGAAAGTTGATGTTTGCAACATCAACCAGTGACCAACAGCCACATCACCCTCAATATAAATTTGTTCAGAATTCACAAAATGTGCATTCATAACAAAATGCGAGTCCTTCAGCGTGTATGTTTTAAACATGTCATATACTGCCTGCCAAGACTCAAGCCGACCAAATGACTGGGCGTATTTTTTCCCTACCCCCTCCCAAATACACTCACGATCAAATAAATCCATCAGCGCTTCTAAATTTGTGTTTTGATTAAGTTCATCACAAATTTCCATATAGCGATTTAGGCAATTACGAATTTGATTCTGCGCTTCCAACTGTTGAAGACGTTGAAGAATGCTTTTGAGTTCATTAGAGTCGACCATATCGATATCCTTATCGTTGAATAATTAATTCACGACCAACTCTTGCTTCAACTTTGCAATACTTCCAAAGTTTATATGGACCTTCTCCGACCACAGTCGTACGAAATAAATTACATGCAGCATGAACTGTCTCAATATCAGGTACATCAGCCAATAAATAGGTTGTCCAAGGCCACCCCGTACTTGCACCTACCATGCTTTGATCATCATCTAAGTTGCCGTATACATGCACGCCAGGTAAATCATGGATACCATTCCACATTTCACCAAATGCTGCCCATACTGCTTTTGCTTCTGCTGGCTCTGCATCAAAGAAGTTTTGGTTAATCCCCATACAGAACAATACGCGTAATGATTTTTTAGCTTCCATTTCGATTTCCTTCTTTTCGGTCATTTATAAATATCCAGGTGTCGGATTAAGCCCAAAGCTCATCGCACCAGCATTTTGTAAAGTTGCATCACCCATAAATGCATGCTGTGTCACGACATTCGTGTCATTCACAAAGCGACTAAATGGATGGTTGGTATAAATGGCAGTCATCCCAGCTAACATTTGCATTTTGCGGGTGACCTTTGCACAGACTCTTGCCGCATGTGTACAAGATAGACGCATATCACTAATTAAATGTGGCTCAGGTTTTCGCCCGTTGAGTACTTCTTCCCATACAATATCCATGGTGTTGTAGAACCATGTTCTTGCAGCTAGGAACTCAGCTTCAGCTTTCGCAAATTCGTACTGAGTGATAGGTCGATTAGCAATTTCTGCACCTCCAGTAATCGACGACTTACCTGGAGCTAATTTTCTAAATTCTTCCAATGACGCCGAGGCTACGCCAATTCCGACTACGGTGAGGACTTGAGTCGCCAAAGAGAGGGATGGATATTTGAAAAATGGTTCGCTGAGTTTAGATGGCTCACCCCGAACAAAAGTCCAATGCTCAGGTACAAGTACATTATCGACAATGAGATCGTGACTACCTGTGCCTTTTAAACCTACTGTATCCCACGTCATTTCAATTTGTGCTTTATGCGCTGGTAAAACAGCCATACGTGGTAAGCCATGAGATTCATTATCTTTGATCGGGGCAATGCCTACACCAACGATATCTGCACCTTTACAACCACTTGAGAATTTCCAACGGCCTTTTACAACTAAACCCTCATCGGTCACTTGAGCAGCTTGCGGTGGAAAAATTCCACCAGCAAAAACGATATCTGGACCATTTTTATAAAGTTCGGAAAGTGTCTCTTCAGGTAAACTCCCAAGATAAGCTGGGCTCATACCAAAACTTGCAACCCAACCTACTGATCCATCTGCTTTAGAGAGCCTTTCAATAAGTTCACAAAACGTACGCGGTGAAACCTCATCACCACCGAAACGTTTAGGAACTAAAGCACGATATACCCCAATTGATTTCAGTTTTTGAATAATGTCTTGACTCACGTATGCTTGTTCGTCAAATTCACCTGAACACGCTCGCTGTCTAATCTCTTGACATAATTCTTCAAGATCAATCAAGCTCTCTGTTTGATCTTTGGCTAAATTGCTCATTTGCCACCTCCTTGTGAATGCTTCGTAATATCGTCAATGTGTTGTGCAATAGCACACAATTTTTCATCTTCACCATGCTTAGCAATTAATTGCATACCGACAGGTAAGCCATTTGATGTTTCATATGGAATCGTAAGCGCTGGATGGCCCGATAGATTGAATGGTCGCACGAGCTTAGTTAAATTGAGGAAAGCAACAGTATTTTCAGCTTCGTCTAATTTAGGTGGAAATTGAGGTAGTGTCGGCAGTATCAAAACATCAACATTGTTGAGTAAATCATTGATCTGCTCTGTGAATTGAGTTCTTATTAATTCAGCATTTTCTACATCTTTTTGAGTGGTTTCAGATGCTTTTAATAAACGCTGCTGAACATCATTGGCTAGAAGACCAGCTTGAGTAAGATCATGATATGCACCCCAAGTTTCGTAATTAATGATCGACATACCTGCTTGATATGCTTCATCAATATTGTCTATGAATAGATTTTTTTGAGGTAAATCAATTTTTGTTAACTCAGCATCTAAGACACGCCAAATTTCAGATTCCGCTTCGACACGTAATATTCCTAATTGAATCTGCTGTAGATCGATTTGGATTTCTTTAAATGTAGGATCAATGATCTGCATAGCAAGAATCAGATTTTTGATATCTGATGCGAATGGTCCGACGCAGTCTAAAGTGGTATCTTTTGGCCAAACACCATCACGACTTACACGACCAAATGAAGGTTTTAATCCATACACTCCACAGCAAGCGGCTGGCATACGAATTGAGCCACCTGTATCCGTACCAATACTGAAGTCCGCTATATCTGCCGCAATAGCTGCAGCCGAACCACTGGAAGAACCTCCAGGAATAAGTTGCGGATATTTAACATTTAAAGGTGTTCCGAAGTTTTTGTTTATTCCAGTTATACCGAATGCGAGTTCATGAAGATGAGTTTTTCCAATAATTTTGCAATCACTGCTGAGTATATTTTTTATAATTTCAGCATGTGAAAATGCAGGGCATGCTCCACTGCGTGCCTGAGTTCCAAGTGTCGTCACTTCATTTTGTATATCAATTGAGTCTTTAACCACGACTCTAATTTTTCCATCTCCTAAAGAGAGACTTCTAGATATAATATTCAATTCACTTTTCCATGTATTTTTATACTCAACATCAATATCTGAAAAATTAATGTATTTGTCAAGTTATTTTGAAATAAAATAATCTTTGTCTTTTTTCTTGTATAATCAATTATATTTTTTTAAGTTTAATTGCTGCTCATGTTAAAAAATTTTGAAAATTATTTGCCAAATAACGATCCCAAAAGTTTGGAAAATTTCCCATTTTTTTGGATATCTCAAGTTAATGGTAAGTATTCCCAATTGATTGATAAATCTTTAAAAAAAATCGGTCTCGATAATACAAAAAGAAAAATCATTTTGAGTACAAATGCTCTCGGTGAAGCGAATATCACTGAAATAGCTAATTTAGCAACAATCAAATTAACAACTGCAACTAAAGCAATCTATAGATTAGTCGAAGAAGGGATAGTTGAAGTTTTCTCATCCCCTCATGATGAAAGGATTTCTATGGTGAAGCTCACTGAAAAAGGATATGGTCTTGTGGATGAAATTAATCAGATCAATCGTGTTACTTTAGCTGGTATATTAAATTCTTTTGATGAGCAAGAACTTGAGTCACTAAATTTACAATTAAAGAAAATATTCAATTTAATGCCAAATAGGTAAAAAGACTAAAATCTTTTTACCTACTAACGCTTATTTCATAATTTCATATTGTGGAATAAGCTGATTAAATCGCAAATTTTCAGCGAATTTTGATATGACATTTAGTTTATATTGATAAATATCCATACTTTCATATTTGTAAAAACCTGATAGTTCTCTAATGCCATTTCTATTTTCGCGCATATTTTTTTTGATAATATCAGGGGCTTTGTAACGCTCACCAAGTTCTTCTCTCAAATACTCTGAAGCATGATACAGAATATCTCCTCCTCCCCAATCGATAAACTCTAACATTCCTAACACTGAAAAACGCAAACCAAAACCTGTACGAATCGCTTTATCAATATCCTCAGCACTTGCTACGTGTTCTTCAACCATTCTCGCTGCTTCATTCATTGCTAATGCTTGAATTCTTGGAACAATGTATCCAGCAACTGCATTACAAATCACTGGGACTTTACCAATTGCCTCAAGTAATGTTTTTAGTTTTTCTACTGCTATATCAGCAGTATGCTCCGATCGGCTTAGCTCAACTAAAGGCATTAAATACCCAGGATTAAGCCAATGCGCATTAACAATACGTTCTGGATGAGAAATTAATTTTGCTATATCAGTGACCAAAAAGGTCGAAGTCGTTGATGCTACAATACAGTTTTTAGAAATTAAGGGTTCTAACCACCGAAAACAATGTTGTTTATGAGTCATTATTTCAGGTACACCTTCAATAATTAATTCACAATTTTTCCAATCAATAGTTTGATTATCTTTGAAATAGAAATGAATTCTTTCTTTTAATACTTTACATTGATCATTCACTAACATCCCGATATGTTCTAAGAGATGCAACTCTTGTTCGAGGCTGTCATTCCATTTTTGCAGAAATTCATTTTTTTCTGCTGGGTTTCGATCTTTTACATCTACAAGTGCAATCTCAATTCCTGCATATGCGAATGCGATCGCAATCGCATTACCCATTCTGCCTGCACCTACAATAATAATATTTTTAATCATGCAGATTGCTCTCCGGAGTTCAACAGGTGTTTTAATTGTTGCTGTGTTAAATCAAATAACCCTAAATTTTCAAGAGTGCGACCCTCACTATACAAATCCCTACCAGTAATTGATGATGCGATATTCAGAAGCCCTTCAGCAATCGGCGTTTTGACTCCAACATACTTACCAACCGATACAATAAATGACAGGCCTAATCGTGTGTCTTCGAGCATATACCTATGGGAATGTAAATCTATTTTCTCGCGCCAATCGCCACTGTCAGTCAACTTACCATGTGCCCCTCTACCATACATCCACTCATCTCCTTCACCCTCTTTATTGTAGTGATCTGCGAGTGGGAAATGCTGTTTCGAGTATCCCAATGCTTCACGAATATTCATTCGCTCTTGATCTAATAAGCTCGTTACTCTCCTCACTGAAGGTTGAGTACCTTCATTATGAATATCCCATACATCAAAATGTTCTAAAGGTGCAGCATTGAGCATAATTAATGGAGGATGAATAATGGGTCCTGCATTCATTAAAGCTCCACTCAAAGCATCCTCTATAGACTCGATGCTGTCATAAGCTTGCTTTAATACTCTAATAGCATGATCTTTTAATTTTGCTGGATAGACCCCAGTAGGCAATCTCGTCGCATATACACTAATCACGATAGAATTCGGACTATGTTTTCTTACTAAATATGGCAACGTACCCGTTTCTGCAAAAGCCACGTCAGACTTATTCCCAACTTTAAGCATTGCTTGAGCAAATAGGTATGTTCCAAAAGTACCTGGTGGTAAAAATACGACTTGACCAGATGTTAAGTAGGGTGCTATTTCAATCGATAAATCTTCATGGCTTGTTGCGGGTAAAGGAATAATAATCAATTCAGCGTTTTCAATAGCTTTGGATAAATCAGTTTCAAGTTGAATTTTTTGATGTTCATCCCCAACAGATACTGTTCTAGTGCCACGAAAGTCTTTTACAGTAAGCTCACCATATTTCGCTAATTCTTTTAGTGAATCTCGATCTCTTCGCCATAATTTAACTTCGTGATTTTTTTCCGCCATTTCCACTGCTGATGCATAACATCCATGTCCACCGCCGAGAACTGTGATTTTCATTTTCTTCCCTTACATATTTATTGTGTATTGTGATAGTAGGAAAGATTCTTCTTTTTGCTCGCGTCAAAAAGCGGTACTGCTATTCGAATTACGAATTTATTTCTATTAATTTGTTTTGTTTCACGGTTTCTGAAGGCGTGCATCCATAACGTTTTTTATAAAGCCGAGTAAAGTGTCCAAAGCTTCTTACACCATGAGCATTGAAGATATCAATTATAGGCTGATCAACCTGAGTGTGTTTAAGTTCTTGATGAACTCGGTCCAATTTGATTGATGTCATGAAACTGAGAGGCGTTTGGTTCAAATAGGTATTAAATCCCTTTTGAAGCGTTCTTACCGAGACTTTTACAAGCCTCGCAACTTCCTCAATCGAGATTGCTTCCATATAATGTTGCTCAATCAAATGAGCTGCATTTTTGATATAACTTGGGATGAGTTGATATTTTTTATCTGCGATTCGTTCACTGAAATTATGTGGAATTTTGATCAGTAATAACTCAGTCAAATATGAACTAAAGCTATCAGAAATTTGCCACCAGTTTTCAATATTTGAATATGCAAAGCATAAGTAGTTCAGTGTTTCTAAAATTGAAATTCTTTCTTCAGATGTATAGGAAATGCCACTATCGAAAATAAGATTTTTTTGAGGGATATACCCCAACAAGCGATATAAAACAGTGTTGATCAACTCATGATCAATTTTTAATATGATATTTCTACATTTGGCTTGGAGTTCAATTCTATTTTCAAAATGAGGATGAGAAACTGTAAGTAATCCAGGACGTTGTTGATAAGTTGAATGATCATATTTGACTTTACATTCCCCTTCCAAATTAAATCTAAACAGATAACTTTGACACTCAGCACCAAAACTAATTTGAACTGGAGCATTGTAACTTAATTCAAATAGTGCAACTTGACCAAATGAAAACCCACTTAATTTTACTTCTAAAGATTCATCATTCAATACTTCAAATTGATGAGGGCACAAGTATTGTCCTATCACATCTTTAATCTGAAAATAATCTTTTGAAGACAATAAGTTGAATTTCTTTAAAAGTTTCAGATTCGATAAATACATGATAGGTGTACCCTCATTATTTTATTCAGACATGATTTATTTAGACTCAACTTGCAAACTATTTTCGAAGGATTTACAACCCACTTTCAATAATACAAAGCACAATACGCATGATATTGCACCAACGATAGATATCGATGAACCGACCATTAAAGGATTTTCAAAAATACGATCCGTAATTAAAGCCACTAATGTGGTACCAATACCTAAAGCAATCAAATTACTGATGAGTAAAAAGATAGATGAGATTTGGGCACGTAATTGATTTGGCGAAAGCATTTGCATTGCTGTTGTTGAGATCGGCATTGGGAAAGAAGCGAAAAACATTGCAACAACCAACAATGTAACTGATAGCCATAATTCATTAACTTGTGAAAACAAAATCATTGGAATAATCAGACCTACGATTCCAATCACACCCACAAACATAGGCGAATCTTTTCTGCCTTTTTGAATAAAATAATCATTCATCCAACCAGCCGCAAATACACCTAAAGTATTTGAAATCAGTAACACGGCACCCAACATATAGCCCACTTCAGTAGCTGTCATATTGTAATGTCGTATGTAAAATGCAGGTGTCCAGCTAATTAAGCAAAACAATGCCATGGCATAAAAAGTAAATCCCAAATAATGACATGTAAATGTTTTTTTATGCTTTTTCAGGAATTTAAAAGTATCACTAAGCTTCACTTTTACTACGTTCCCCTGCGCATCGACCATTTGCCCTTTACGCTTAGGATCTTTAACAGTTAAAAGTACCAATATGCCAATAATGACTCCTGGTAAACCCACTAAAATAAACGCTACTTGCCATGCCTTTAACATTCCCAATAAGGGTACAGCGATAAGAGACATGTCCTTGAGTAATCCAATGACAAAACCACCTACTAAGAATGCGATTCCTCCACCAACAAAAGAACCAATAGAATAAATAGCGACAGCTCGACCCAATTTATCTTTTGCAAACATATCACTAAACATTGAATAGGCTGCAGGTGACAAAGCAGCTTCACCAATTCCTACTCCCATTCTGCTCAAAAACAACTGGATAAAGTTCTTACTTAAACCACATAAAGCTGTTGCAATGCTCCAAAATACAATCCCGGCAGCAATTAATTTTGGTCTTGAGAATCGATCTGCGATATAAGCCAGCGGCAGACCCATGAATGCATAAAATAAAGAAAAAGCTAGTCCATGGAGTAGACTAAATTGCGTGTCTGTTAAATTCAAATCTGCTTTTATCGGTTCAATCATCAAAGCCAAAATTTGACGATCGATAAAAGAAAATATATATGCAACCATGCAAAGTATTACAACATACCAAGCATAAATATCCTTCTTTTTTGCATCATTGCTCTTTAACTCGGAAATTTTTCCCATCGAAATCATCCTAAATATTTTATAGATCAGCGCTATCCCTATGACAAATCCATGCCAATTTATGCTGATTTATAAAATAAATATCATTTTTAACACTATTATTCTATTTATTTTTCCATTAAATATTACATATAAATAGGTATTTTATATTAATCTAATCTAAAAAAATTAGTTCATGCTCTTCAATTCGTCTAGATAATCTAATATTTGTTTGATGTATTCATTATTATCGATACTTCTATAGGCAACTGTAATTGGACTTTCAGCCTCATTATCTAGAATTGGTATAAATTTCAAATTTTTCATACCTATAGAGCATGCACTCTTTGGAATAATACACCCCCCCTCACCAGATGACACCATCCCCAATGCCATATGGATTTCTCTCGTCTCGATCAGATTTTGGGGTATTAAGTCAAGTTCAGAGAATATTCCTTGAACAAAAGTTGAGAAGTTTGGTTTAGGAGTATTTGGATATATATAAATATGTTCGTTGACCAATTGTGATAAATGTACTTCCTTAACATTTTGGGTCACTAATGTATGATCTTTGTGCACTGCTAAAAAAAGTTGCTCTCTTTCGATCACTATTCTTTTTATTGAAGGATCACTAATTCCTAATCGACCAAACCCAATATCAATTTTTCCCAATTTCAAAGCTTCTACCTGGTCCCTGGTTCCGCATTCCACTAATTCAACTTTTATATTTGCAATATGCTTTCTTAAATAATCAATGATCTCAGGTAATTTCCAATAAAAAAGCGAACCAACATATCCAATTCGTACCGTTGTATCTGTCACTTTATATCGATTTACCATCGATTTAGCATGTGCTGTTAAGGTCAGTATCTGTACAGCATATTGGTAAAAAAATTCTCCAACTTCAGTTGTTTTAATCGGTCTCATGCCTCTTTCAAATAATACGACACCTAACTCTGACTCTAAGTTTTTGATTTGTCGAGTAAGTGGTGGTTGTGCGATACATAACTTTTCAGCAGCTTTTGTAATACTTTTTTCTTCGACCACCGTAGCAAAATACTTTAATGTTCTTAATTCCATTGAAATTTCCTTAATCCATACTTTTTTAGTATTTTAATATACTACCTAACCTCTATTTTCAATACTTTATTTCAAATAAGGTATTTAGCATATATTAATGGAATATATTGCTGCATGTACAAAAATATTGAAACCTTGCTCGTTGAAATCCCGACGATCCGCCCACACAAGATGGCGGTCGCAACGATGCAAACTCAAACCTTAGTCCTCATTAAAAT
>NZ_JBWYIW010000009.1:0-154015 GCF_056779915.1 Acinetobacter sp. ANC_7513 | reverse complement strand
TGCTGCCTCTACTGCTGCTTCGGCATCTGCCAATACTTGTTCGTACTCATCTGCTACGCCATCTTCGTTTTCATCATTTACTGTTGGTAAGGTGATGTCGACTAGATCATCTAAGCGTGCATCCAGTGCGTCTTTGTCTGCTCCTTCTGGAAGTGCATCAACTTTCGCTTGTGCATCTTCTTTAGCAGCAAGTGCATCATCACGTGCTTGAGTCAGCTCAGCAAGTTCTGTTGGGGTGATTAAACCATCTGATTCGGCATCTGCTAGTGCTTGCTCTGCCTCAGCATATGCTGCTTCAGCCGCCTCTACTGCCTCTGTCGCTTCTTCAAGTGGAATATCTTCGCCGTCTGGTACGCCATCACCATCTGCATCATTGACTTCAGGTAAGTCAATATTTACAAGAGCATCTAGACGATCTTGTAAACCATCTTTAATCGCTCCATTTGGCAATACATTTACCTTATCTTGAGCAACTTCTTTTGCATCAAGTGCAGCCTGTACTTTCTGTTCAAGAATACTGAGTTCAAGCGGGTTAATTAAGCCATCTTTTTGAGCCAAAGCTAAATTATTAAGAGCTTCAGCATATTTAGCTTCAGCTTCTTCTACAGCTGACTGCGCTTCCTGAATCGCTTCTGGTAAGCCATCTACAATGCCATCACCATCTGCGTCATTTACTTCAGGCAAACTTATGTCAGTCAGATCATCTAATCGATTTTGAAAGGCATCTTTCTGTTCCTGAACAGATTCAGGTAGAGCATTTACTTTACTTTGAGCAGTTGACTTAGCAATTTGTGCCTGCTCTAAAGCATTCTGTAAAGCATTAAGCTCTGTTGGATTAATTAATCCATCACGATTTGCAACAGTTAAAGCATTTTCAGCAGCTGCATACTTTGCTTCAGCCTCCGCAACAGCCAACTCTGCTTCAATGAGTGCTTCAGCGATATCATCTACGATACCATCATCATTTTCATCATTAATTTCAGGTAGGATGATATCCACTAAATCTTCAAGACGTTCCTGCAAAGCATCTTTTTGAGATTGAACTGATTCTGGTAATAAATTTGTTTTAGTTTCTGCTAAGGCTTTGGCACTCTCGAAAGCCTCTTTAGCTTGATCTAATTCCGCTCTTTCAGCAGGTGTAATCAGGCCGTTTTCATTCTTCTCTAAAATTAAATCTTTTAATGCTTCGTACGCTTGTTCAGCATTGGCTACAGCTTCTTCAGCATCTAGTAAAGCTTGCTCGAGATCATCTGGTACACCATCACCATTTTGATCATTAATTGCTGGCAACTCTTCATCAACCAAATCATCTAGTCGATCTTGTAAATCAGATTTTGCCTCGCCATCTACCAAGTTATCGACTTTATCTTGAGCAGCATCTTTAGCATCCTTCGCATCTTGTAATGCTTCCTCTAATTCAGCTTTTTCCTCGGGAGTAATTAACCCATCATTTAATTTATCTTCAATCAAATCTTTAAGATCTTGATAAGCTTTCTCTGCATCATTAACGAGCTGTTTTGCTTCTTCTAATTCATCGTTAATTGGTGGTTCTGGTTCCGGCGATACAGAATTAGATTTTTTATCAGAATCACTCATATTATCTGCAATAGCAACTACTCCAGCAGCTAATCCCCCTGCAATTAACCATGGAGTTAACCCTGTCAAAGCTGTACTTGAATTTCCAGCGATAAGTGCTGAAATATCATCAATTGGATAATATTTAATAGTCGAAGCTATTTCATTGGCAGCATCTGTGAACTCAACCCAATAAAGCTGACCATTGTCATTAAATAAAATATTATGACTATTTAAGGGATCGTCAAAATAACTTTCTACAACTAATTGTTCGCCATTTTTAAAATTAATAACTAAAGAATTTCCTTCTTTCTGAAAATTTAAGACCTCTTCGATTGATGCATCAATTTTCACAATTGAGTTCTGGTTTAATACGATTTTATTAGCAGTAGTCTTTTCTAAAACCGCCCCATCGTTTTTTGATAGTATTTCTAAATTTTTCATGACGTCACCCAGTATTATTAAGATATTCTTTAACCCTCTATTTTTTTATCAGATTGAGAATCAATGTAAACGTCATAAAAAGTCAGTTGAAAATCAACAAAAATTCATAGTTAAAAAAAAATTTTTACACCCCATTCGAGATTCTTAAAGCAATGTTTTTATTGAAAATATTAATTTTTGAAAAAAATCACTATTTATAAATTAATTGTGAAAAAAATATCAATATTTATCTTTTTATATAAATTAGACACAAAATTTTTAAATAGTGCAAAAAAATACCAGAAACAAAATTACACTATTAATTAATTAAAGTTACATAATAAAACCCAATGAAACAATATTTTATCTCTTGAAACAAATTAAATTTTATTTATTTTCAAACACTTATTTTTACTAATTTATTTTTCCTATATAAAACATAAGGTTGGAATTAATAGTTTATTTCAATTTTTTTATTCTTATTACTTCGAAATAACTTAAAAAATGGCCAAAAACACCATTGCAATGTGGAAGTTAAAATATATTTATAGAAATTTTCCAGCCGTTAAAATATTGTTTTATATTGATAATTTAAAAATCAGTTTTAAGTTATTAAGTTACTTTAAAATCAAAAACCGAGATTTAAATCTCGGTCTTTTAGATTCATTGATATTTTAGTTTGGAATTCTTAGAACCTGTCCCGGGAAAATATCATCGGCATTTTTAAGTAATGGTCGGTTTGCTTCAAAAATTTTGTTGTACTGATTTGCATCACCATAAAACTCTTTAGAAATTTTTGAAAGATTATCCCCTGATTTCACTGTATAGAATTTACTTTCAGGCTCTGGAGATGAAACAGTAAGTTGGTCATCGACTTGAGCAACATGATCAATATTTCCCACAGCCAAGATGATCTTTTCACGATCTGCTTGAGTTTGCACTTGTCCTTTTACAGTCGCTAAATCACTGCTTGCATTATAAGTCACAGACAGTCCTGTTACTGGTAAGCCAAGTGATTTAATATGCCCCAATAATTTATTCGCAACTTCTTGAGCAGATGGCTCTACTGGCGTTGCTGGTGTAGCTTGTTGCTCAGCTGGTGCGGTATTCTTTTTCCCAATACCTTTCACAAAATCAAAAAGACCCATTGTTATTCTCCTATTGTTATTTCAGTTTGGTGATCAAATAATTTAGATCCCTTAATTTTTATACAGAAGAACTATACCTAACGCCGTTATCTTTCTTAAACTTAAGGTAACTTAATGTAATATTGCAATTTAATCCTTAATAAAAAAAAGCCACCATAAAGGTAGCTTTTAAGTTCGAAAAGAACTGAATCTGATGATTAAGCTAATTTCTTAGTTACATAATCGATAGCAGATTGAACAGTTGTAATTTCGTTAGAGTCTTCATCAGGAATAGTAATGTCGAAATCATTTTCGAAAGACATTACAAGCTCAACTAGATCTAGAGAGTCAGCACCTAAGTCATCCATGAAAGATGCTTCGTTTTTAATCTCTTCAGCTTTTAAGCCAAGTTGTTCAGCTACTGCTTGTTTGATACGTTGTTCGATATCGCTCACAGGAATTCTCCTCATTGCTTGTGGCGGCGTATAATGCCTATAGTTTAATTGAATCTTGATATATTTGAAAGTTTATACATCGCATTACGCCATGTATAAACCGCCATTCACGTGTAATACCGTACCAGTAATGTAACTTGCTTTATCAGAAGCAAGGAAACTTACTGCATTTGCGATATCTTGAGGCTGACCAAAACGGTTCAATGCCACTTGATCACTCATTTTTTTCTGAATTTCATCACTTAACTGTTCAGTCATCTCAGTTGCAATAAAGCCAGGCGCGATACTATTGACAGTAATTTGACGACTGCCCATTTCTTTAGCCAAACTGCGGCTAAAAGCTTCAATCCCAGCCTTCGCAGCTGAATAATTTGCTTGACCTGGATTTGCAAAATGCGCAACGACAGAACTAATATTGATAATTCGTCCAAATCTCGCTTTCGTCATACCTTTCAATACACGTTTAGAGAGACGGAACACTGCTTTAAGATGAATATTTTGGATATCATCCCAATCATCTTCAGACATACGAAGCAGTAGATTATCTTTTGTGATACCTGCATTATTCACAAGAACAAGTACAGGACCAAAACTTTGTTCAATATCTGTAATGAGTGCATCAATTGCAGCTCCATCACGAACATCGAGTACTTTTCCTGCACCATGTTCAGCAAATTGTGTAGATAATTTTTCAGCACCAGAATCAGATGTAGCCGTACCTACAACAAAAAAGCCATCTTCGATCAGCTGTTGTGCAATCGCAGCACCAATACCACGGCTTGCACCTGTCACTAACGCGACTTTACATTCCTGCGTCATGCAATTTTCCCTTCTGCAACTAATACAGTATTTAAAGCATCTTCTAAACGAGATTTAGTATCTAAAGGCAATGCTTTTTCAACATGTGCTAGACGTTTTGCTAAATTTGTTAATACATTCCCAGGACCACATTCAACAACATAGCTCACATCTTGATCAGCCAATACTTGAAGTGTTTTAGTCCATTGGACAGACTGATAAAGTTGTGATGTCAACGCTGTACGCAATTCATCAACACTGTCAGCCACTTGTGCATTGACATTTTGAATCACTGGAATGCGAGGTAATTGAATATCAACATCTGCTAAAGCTTTGGCAAACTCTGCTGCCGCTGGCTTCATTAATGAACAATGTGATGGTACTGATACTGGTAACGCAATTGCTTTTGCACCTTGCTCTTTTACCAAAGCTATTAACGCTTCAACTCGTGAAGTATCACCTGCCACCACAACTTGACCCTGTGCATTATAGTTTGCAGCCTCCACCGAACCCTCACCTTGAGCGGTGACTTGAGCACACAGTTCTACAACCTTAGCATCATCAAGACCAAGAATCGCAGCCATAGCACCTTGCCCCTGAGGGACAGCATCTTGCATCAACTTACCTCGTAAGTTCACCAATTTAACTGCATCTTTTAAGCTTAAAGATTCTGCAGCAACCAATGCACTGTATTCACCCAGTGAATGTCCCGCTAAATATTTAGGAACGACACCACCAAGCTCTAACCATACACGCCATAAAGCAATGCTTGCTGTGAGCAGTACTGGTTGTGTAAATTCAGTTTGGTTTAACCCTTCACCACTTTGCGCAATGTGCCATAAATCAAAGCCGAGTGCTTCAGAAGCTTCAGCAAACGTTTCTTGCACACTACTAAACTGTTCTGCAAGCTCCGCTAACATTCCTGCTTTTTGAGAACCCTGTCCAGGAAAAACAAATGCAGTTTTGGTCGCAAGAACGGCTTGCTCGAGGCGTTTAGCAGACATATAAAAATCCTTTATTCAGAGCTTGACTATTCAATTTTGATTAATTTCGATCATCTTGAACATCAAACTCAAGTCTTAACTGATTTGATGGAGCGAAATTTATCATTAAAAAAAAGCTTTGGTAATTGCCAAATACAACAAAAAATAGAAATAAAAAAAGGGAGCTTACGCTCCCATTTTTTCTACTAAGCTTGACGCTTAATACATCACCAATTATTCAGCATCAGCTGCTTTAGCGAATAATTGGCGACCACGGTAGACACCATCTTTAGTTACGTGGTGACGACGGTGAGTTTCACCAGTCGTTTGGTCTACTGTTAATGCATTCTCGGTTAAAGCGTCATGTGAACGGCGCATGTCACGGCGAGAGCGACTTTTACGGTTTTGCTGAACGGCCATGATGGCTCCTTACAAAGATCGAAAAAATGGATCAGAACAAATTCGATTGTCTTATACCTAAGAGTATAACACAAAAATTAGTTAAGTTTACCCTTCAAAGCTGCCAAAACACCAAACGGATTATCTCGTTTTTCTTCAACAACTTCTTCTTGGGCAGGTTGATGCTTATGCTCACAAGACTCATGTCTTGGTGACAAAGGAATCAACAATAACAATTCATCTTCTATGAGAGAAAGTAAATCAGCGGTTGCAGGTGCATCAAATGAACCTTTTGTCGTTGCTTCACTCTCACCTAAGACGATGAAATCAGCATCCTCATCCAAGCGCTCTATCAGTGACTCATCATCGACTAAAGCCAGATGAAAGTCCAATTCGAGAGGTAAGTCAACAGTATCCAAACAACGTTGGCATTCCATTGGAACCTTCGTTTCAACACTACCATCAAGCCAAACGATACGATGATACGCATCCATTGATAGCTTACAGTCTATGTTGATCAATTGATTATCAATTGACCCAACAGCTTCACGGGATATACGAACAAAGCGCGACAATGGCAGTGTACCTGACCATG
Organism: Acinetobacter sp. ANC_7513; assembly: GCF_056779915.1. Lineage (NCBI taxonomy): Bacteria > Pseudomonadati > Pseudomonadota > Gammaproteobacteria > Moraxellales > Moraxellaceae > Acinetobacter > Acinetobacter sp. ANC_7513. Next base: position 147,660 of record NZ_JBWYIW010000009.1, on the reverse strand, counting down.
TGAAGCCCTGTTCAGCCCATTTAAACGGCTCAATCTGTGCCGGAAAGGTATTTGCTGACATAATTAAGGCGGCAATTCTACAAATTCATAAGTACTCTGTCAAAGATTAAGATACAATTTTGCACTTATTCAGACAGATCATTTGGGTTAATCAAGTCATGCATCAGTTGCAGCCGCAACCTGAAGTCACAACTTCATTACAGTTACACTATCCTTCGACCTCAAATTTGACCGATCACTTAGACCGCGTGCAACTCGCACCTTGGGTAAATCTGCAAACAGAAGCTCAACAGGTAGACTGGCTTATCTTACACTTTAATCATTGGTTTTCCCACTTAAATGTCACATTAGTCAAAGGCGACTTTGAACCTGAATACTTCCCTGCCTCAGACCAACAACCCGCTCGCATCCAATTCGCACATGGATTTTTCAATAGTGCTTTACATGAAATAAGTCATTGGACAATCGCAGGAGATCATCGTCGCACTCTTCCTGATCTTGGCTACTGGTATGCACCAGATGGTCGAACCGCTGAACAACAAGCCCTATTTGAACAAGTCGAAATTAAACCTCAAGCAATAGAATGGATGTTTGCCACAGCCTTTGGTCGAAAATTCCGTGTTTCTCTGGACAATTTAACGGGTGAAGGTGGTGATGGACAGTCTTTTAAAGACAATGTTTATGCTCAAGTACAGCGCTATTTTTCAGGTGACGCTCAGCTTCCAAGAGATGCTCAACACTTTATTCAGTGCATCTGTAAGTGTCTCAGAAGTGGCAAAACATTACATTTGGATGAATTTTCTCGTGCATCGCTAGATTAAGTCTAGTAAATATATATTCATGACATTGAAGTGAATGTCTATGCACGCAATAATACGAAAAAATAATCAGGAGAAAATAAAATGCTTCATTTAAGAGTACATCCTGACAATCCACAATCTCGACTTATTACTCAAGCAGTAGAAAGAATACGTGCAGGCGATGTCGTGGTTTATCCAACAGATGCGGCCTATGCCATCGGATGCCAAATTGGTAATAAGCAAGCAATGGAACGAATTGCTCAAATCCGTGATCTTGGTGCTAAGCATCAATATGCGATCTTATGTGCGGATCTCTCAGATATTGCAACGTATGCAAAAGTGGATAATGCAACTTATCGTCTGCTTAAAAATAATACACCTGCGATTACCACCTTTATTTTGCAAGCGACAAGTGAAGTCCCTCGTCGCTTGATGCACCCCAAAAAGAAAACCATTGGTTTACGTGTACCGAGCAACCCAGTCTGTCAAATGCTTCTTAAAGAGCTGGGTGAGCCTTTACTCACCAGCACCCTGATTCTTCCAGGTCAAACTGAGCCTTTGGATGATCCATATGAAATAGAACAACAATTAAGTAAAAGAATTGATGTTTTTATTGATAGTGGACTTGGTACATTAACCACAACAAGTATTGTTGATCTCTCAGGAAGTCAACCTGAAATTATCCGCCGTGGCGTGGGTGATGTGAGTGCTTTTGAGTAAAATGCCTCACCATTCATCTCGCTTTATTTAATTTACGCTGATTTTTCGTTATAAAATGCTTGGAGGGTCTTTATTTGTTGACCCTCTTGCGTAAAGTTGCTTGGTTAAAGCCAAGCTAAATAACTTTCTTTTAAAGTCAGCCACTCTTCATCCAACATTGAAAACCAAAGCGTGTTTCGGTTTCTTCCCTTGACCACTTTATGTTGTCTAAACATTCCTTCATATTGAAAACCGAATCGTAGCGCGGCTTTTTTGGAAGCTAAGTTCAACTCATGACACTTCCACTCTATACGCCTAAATCCTAAAGTAAAACACTCATTCAACAGTAAAAATAATACTTCTGTAGCAGCTCTAGACCGTTTTAAATCTGCTGAGAAGTATACATTCCCAATTTCAACCACTGCATCATCCAACCCGATATTCATCAATGCGATCCACCCCACTGGTTTTTCGCTATGCGAATAACATAATAAATATTCCCTTGTGTACCAAATTGCGATGAGAGTTTATATGACAAATCTTCAATCGAAGTTGGCGCATCGTAAGGCAAATAGGTAAAGCTTGAAATAAACTCATCTGTAATCTTGAGTGGGAATAGATCTCTTGCAAGCTCTTCAATATTTTGAATTAAATTTAAGGGATATAAATTTACATACGTTCCACTCAACGCTTTGAATGAGTCTATAGGGTGAGTATTTGAGTGAACTTTTATACCTACACTTTGTTCATATACATTTTGTTCTACTTTTTGAAAATTATTCATACTCTTTTACTTCTCGTCGAATACACGCTAACAATGAATACCAGTTTACATTTATCAGTTAAAACACTAAATACATCTATATAACCTTAAAAAATACTACCTATTTATTTCAAATTTTTTATCGTAAAACTGCGGATAAAGATATATTCAGCACTCGATTTAATTTAGAATACCCATATTGTTTTTATGCTATTCGAATCACTGTCCTTTTACTGATTTCGATATGTGATCTCCTGAATCGCCCAACATGCTTTTGAAAATTCGCGTGGCTAATAATTGTAATGACTCAAGCTATCCATAATCCCATGGACGCACTTCCACACATCCGTGTTTTAGATGAGTGGCAAGATACGATTCCTGAAGATTTATATATACCGCCTGCAGCATTCGAAATTCTATTAGAACATTTCGAAGGACCACTCGACTTTTTAATTTACCTCATCCAAAAAAACGGTTTCGATCTACTTCAGCTCGATATAGCTCCGATTGCAACGCAATATTTGTCATATATTGACAGTATGAAGTCACTCAATATTGAGTTGACCGCAGATTATATGGTGATGGCGGCTTTATTAGCAGATTTAAAATCACGCTTACTGCTGCCTAAACCTAAATCAATTCAAATTGAAAAAGATCCAAAACAAGAATTAATAGATCGTTTAGAGACATATTTAAGGATCAAGCAAGCTGCTGAGCGTCTCGGTCAAATGCCTATTTTGGACCGTGATACTTTTCTACCCAACGTTAGCCTTGGACAAATTAATACAGTAAATGAAGGTTATGAAGCCTCTCTTCTGCGCGATGCTATGTTTTGTATTTTTAATCGCCCAGAGCCTGTTACACACCAGATTACTCAAGAACCTGTTTTGCTTGAAGAACGTATTGCCTATATTGAACAGATGACAAAATCAGGTGAGGTTTTGAAATTTGATCAACTTTTAAAACCAAGTCAAGGTCGCATGGGGTTAGTGGTGACGTTTATGGCAATATTAGAGCTAACACGTCAGCAAAAAGTTCAAATTATTGCATCAGGTATTGAAGCCCCGCTGGCAATTCAAGGGGTAATGATATGACCATTGATCAATCAAACTCCTTTCAAGTTGATGAGTTACACCACGAAGTGCTCATGCAGCTCGAAGCTATTATTTTTGCCAGTGAAGCGCCTGTTTCTATTGCACGCTTAAAAGAGGCATTTCAAAACCAATTTTCCAAACAACAACTGCGCGCCTATTTACAACAGCTTGCAGTGTTACAACACGGTCGTTCAATTGAGCTGACTGAAACAGCTCAAGGTTTTCGCTTTCAAGTTCGTGCTAAGTATCGACAAGTGATTGCACAAACTTGGCCAGAACGTCCAACTAAATTATCACCATCATTGTTAGAAACTCTAGCAGTGATTGCTTATCATCAGCCCGTTACCCGAGCCGATATTGAGCAAATTCGAGGAGTCACGAATAACAGTCAGCAACTCAGAACGTTATTCGATTGGAACTGGATTAAAGAGTCTGGTTTCCGGGAACTTCCAGGAAGACCCGCGTTGTTGGTTACAACGCCACAATTTTTAAATGCTTTTGGTTTAAGTGATTTAAATCAACTGCCTCCCCTACAGGATGCCAAGGAAGCTTTTATGGCATTGGATGCTCACGCACCCAAGTCGTAAATAGGTGAACTGTTGATGATTATTTCTAAGGTTATGCTGTTATGAGTGAAAAATTGCAAAAGGTATTGGCACGTGTAGGTTTGGGCTCTCGCCGCTATATGGAAGAAGTCATTGCTGCCGGTCGTGTTAGTGTCAACGGTCAAGTTGCTCAAGTAGGTGAACGTATCGAACCAACCGATGAGCTTCGTATCGATGGTCGTAAAGTACAGTTCCAAATTGAAGATGAAATCCGTCGTCGTGTATTGATTTACTACAAACCTGAAGGTGAAATCTGTTCACGTAACGACCCTGAAAATCGCCCAACTGTATTTGATCAATTACCATCAATTCCGGGTGATCGTTGGGTCATGGTTGGTCGTTTAGATATCAACTCAACAGGATTATTACTTTTCACAAACGATGGCGAGCTTGCAAACCGCTTAATGCATCCATCTAGTGAAATTGAACGCGAATACGCTGTACGTGTGATGGGTGAAGTGACCCCTCAACTGAAAAAGAACATGACAGATGGTGTCATGCTCGATGATGGTCCAGCAAAATTTGAGTCATTCTCTGAAATTGGTGGTGAAGGGATTAACCGTTGGTATCAAGTGGTTGTAAAAGAAGGACGTAACCGTGAAGTACGCCGCATCTTTGAATCACAAGGCTTGAAAGTCAGCCGTCTATTACGTACACGTTATGGTACAGTCATTCTGCCACGAGAATTACGTACAGGTCGTTGGATTGAACTTGATAAAAATGACATTGATAACTTAACTAAGTCTGTTGAGCTCAAACCACGCCAAGGTACTGGTCTTTACGGTATGGCGAAACGCCGCAATGAACGTATGCAAGAGAAACCACTTGCAGCACGTCGTGGTGGTTATTTACGCCAACAACGCCGTGACGAAGGCGAGCATCAAGAACCACGCCGTGACTTCCGTCAAGGTGGTGCTGATCAAAGCCGCAGTGATAATCGATTTAACAATCGCGCACCGCGTCAAGAAGGCTCAGAAAACCGTTTCAATGCACGTGCGCCACGTCAAGAAGGCTTTGAGAATCGATTCAACAATCGTGCCCCTCGCACTGAAAATCAGGATTTCCGCAATAAGCGTCCTGAAAACAAAGGTGAAGTAAACGGCAATTCTGTTGATTACAAACCACGTAATGAAAATAAATTTGGTCAACGCAAACCTTTTGGTATTAACAAAGGCTTTAAGAAGTTCTAATTTTTTAAATCCCTAAAAAAACCGCTCAATAGAGCGGTTTTTTTCATTTATTCAATAAAAGGAATATCAATCCATTTAGCAGATGGAAAATGTTGCGATAAATACTTTTTTAAGTAGGCAGATGTATCACGTGAAATAAGCTCATCGTCAGATTCAGCATTCAAATTATATGCTAGAGCATATAACTCAAGCCCACGATGCTTCAGTGCCTCTAAGCTCAACAAAGTATGGTTGATGCTTCCCAAACGCCCCGAACTCACCAAAATTATGGGATATTTTTTATCCACTAAATAATCAATGGTTAAATATTGTGTTGTTAGAGGGACCATCAAGCCACCCGCCCCTTCAAGCAAAACAACTTCATATGAAGAGGACAACTGTTGAGTCGCTTGTTCAATTTTAGCGAAATCAATACTTCGCCCATCTATACGTGTCGCTAAGTGAGGCGATGCAGGATAACTGAAAATTTCAGGCATAGTGAGTTTTTGAGTATCTTCCTCTAACCAACCACATCCCATAATTTCACGATGTTTTTCAATATCTTCAGAAACATCCACATTACCCGTTTGAATTAATTTCTGAGTAATGACATTCCGCCCTTGTGAACGCCAAATTTTTGCCAAATAACCAGTGACGTATGTTTTTCCAATTCCAGTATCAATACCGCTCACAAAGTAGATTTGAGCACTCATGACTTACTCCGTGCGATAAAAAATATAGGGTGATACGTTAAAGGATAGACAAGATTCTCTTGCTCATCAGTCGCAATAAATTGTCGGTAACCTAGATAAAACTGATTCAAACTTTGCTTCGTCCAACGAAACCCCTGTGAGGTTGCCGTCACACCTGTGGCCTGTAAATGTTTTAGGACCAATTTTGGGTGCGCGAAGTGTAATTGAGCCAATTGTTGTTCACAGTGCATCACTTCAAATCCGTTCTGCTCTAGTAAGCTTTTAATTTGGCTTTGATCAAAATATTTTAATCCTTGTCCAGTTAAGGATTTAATTTCTTTTAAGTTCTGAGGCCCATAAGTTGAAAAGCAAAAATAACCATTGGGCTTTAAAGCCGAATAAATTTTCTGTATCAATCTTTCAAACTCAGACATCCACTGTAATGCAGAGCTTGAGGCACATAAATCAAGGTCTTTGGGTAACTCAATTTTTTCGACATCACCAATACGCCACTCGACAGGCTGATGATGACTGATGGTATGCTCAACATCAGCATATAAATCATTCAAAATGACTTGATCCATTTTAAAATGATGAAACATCTCTTGAGTTAGATTTCCAGTTCCACATCCAATTTCAAATACTTTAGCAAGCTCAGAAGATGAAACATAAAGACGCATCAGCTCGCTTAAATGCTTCGCTACATTTTGTTGAATACGTGCCTGATCTGCATAAGTCCAATGCGATTTTGCAAATCGAGTAGCAATCATTTCTTTTTGAATAAATTTGTTCAACATAGAGTCATTCATAATTGTTCTTTCAACCGCTCCAATTCATCTTGATTCAGCTGAGAATTCATACAAATTCTCAGGCGTGAACTTCCTTGTGGAACCGTTGGTGGCCGAACCGGCAAAATATAAAAACCAGATTGTTGTAATTGTTGTGCGCGCTCAAGTGCACGCTGAGAATCACCTAAAATTAAAGGAATAATCTGCGAGCTTGAAGGACATTCGTAACCTTGCTCAAGAATATATTGACGCAGTTGCAGACTCAAATCACTTAAATGAGCACGTTGCTCCTGCATTTTTTTCATTTTATTCCAAATAAAATGCGTCCAAGCCATGTTGATGGGTGGTTGTGCGGTACTAAAAATCAAAGAGCGCATTTTGTTGATTAAATAATCTTTTAAGATTGGATGACACACAATGTATCCACCAACAGATGCGAGTGCTTTCCCAAATGTTCCGACCAAGAAATCGATATCATCTATGACAGCATATTGTTCAGCGCAACCGAGTCCTTGCTTCCCCCGAACACCAATAGCATGTGCTTCATCTACATATAACATGATTTTACTGAACTGATATTTCAGACTCACCAACGCAGTTAAATCAGTTTCATCACCATCCATACTAAAAATTGATTCAGTTACCACAATGATTCTTTGATACAAGGGATCATCATGATATTGCTCGATCAATTGCTTTAAATGAAGCAGATCATTATGTCGATAACGTATCAGCTTCGCTTTACTTAAGCGAATCCCATCAATCATGCTGGCGTGAATCAATTTATCCGAAAGAATTAAAGTTTGACTATCAGCAATCGCAGGCAGAATACCAATATTCATGTGATAGCCACTGTTGAATAACAGAACTGCCCTTTGATTGAATGATTGACTCATGTCATATTCAAATTGCTCATATTCAGGATAATTTCCTGTGAGTAACCTTGAAGATGAAGAGCTCATTCTTTTTGAATCTGCTGAACAGTAATCAAAAAATGCTTCTCTTATTTGTAGATCTGACGCAATCCCTAAATAATCATTACTCGAAAGATTCAACATTCTCTGTTGCTGAAACTCAACCCATTTTCCATACTGAACGATGGATTTAAACTGCCGAAAATTTCCAGTTTGTTTTAATGAGTCTAACTGCTCTGCGTAGTGATCCAACAGATTCATCTCATTTCCTCTGCAAGCTCCATCACAACACTCACCAACTGCGTTAGTAATTCAGTGAGTTCGACATCTGAAATCACAAAAGGCGGCATGACATAAACTAATTTTCCAAAAGGACGAATCCACACGCCTCGTTCTACGAAACGCTGTTGCAGCGTTTTCATATCAACATTTTGTTTAAGTTCAACAACACCGATAGCACCGAGCACACGAACATCTTGAATATGCGCTTGATCATCTAATCTATGTAAATAATGTTTTAGAATTTGCTCTATTCTTTGAATATTGGACTGCCAATCTTGTGACAATAAAAGCTCAGTACTCTTTAAGGCGACAGCACAAGCCAAGGGATTCGCCATAAATGTAGGTCCATGCATAAATACGCCAGCTTCACCAGAGCTGATCACTTCAGCGACATGTCGCGTGGTCAGTGTTGCAGATAAAGTCATATACCCACCGGTCAGCGCCTTACCAATACACATGATGTCTGGTTCAACTTGAGCGTGTTCCCAAGCAAATAATTTACCTGTTCGTCCAAACCCCGTGGCAATTTCATCAAATATCATTAACACCTGATATTGATCGCATAGCCTCTTGGCTTCGCGTAAATATTCAGGATGATAGAAACGCATGCCTCCAGCACCTTGCACAATCGGCTCAATAATCATGGCAGCGATAGTGGCATGATGGTTTTTTAAAGTTTCTGCCAATACAAGAGTATCTGCTGGATTCCAATCTTCATCAAATCGAGTCTGCGGTGCAGGAACAAAATAACGAGAAGGCAAGCTAGAACCAAAGACCTGATGCATCCCTGTGACGGGATCACAAACTGACATTGCATTCCATGTATCACCATGATAACCAGAACGCGTCGTGATAAAACTGGTTTTATCTTTCTTATCTTGTGCGGTCCAATATTGAACTGCCATTTTCAATGCGACTTCAACGGCGACAGAACCTGAGTCCGCATAGAATATTTTATCTAATTGAGGTGGGGTAATTTTTAATAACGTTTTCCCTAATTCAATCGCAGGATCATGAGTAAGCCCACCAAACATAATGTGTGACATGTGCTGCAATTGATCCGACACAGCTTGATTAAGTTGAGGATGGTTATACCCGTGAATGGCACACCACCAAGATGACATACCATCAATGAGTTGACGACCATCTTCAAGTTCAATCATCACCCCTGTAGCCTTTTTCACTTTATATGTCGGCAGTGGGTTTAACATCGAAGTATAAGGGTGCCATAAGTGTGATAAATCGAATTCGTCAACCATCCTGGAAGAGTGTCCTTATTAATCTAGACAGAGCATAACGCGAATTATTTTTGTTATGAATTGCCTGATTAGACAATATTCATCAGGATTTCTCATTCTTTCTTAGATATTGAACGATTTTGTCACTTAGTTGTGTAGCTCTAAAAATTGAAAAGCAGTGAGAACCTGGGATAATTTCGAATTTAAAAAACTTTGCATCTATCTTTCGGATATTATCTAGAACTTTGTTACTAACTAATCCATCATCATCAGCAAATACATGTAATTGTTTTCCGACATAATTTTTCAATATCTCGACAGTATTAAGATGATATAGTAAATCCAAGCCCTGCTTTTTTAAATCTAGCTCTTCACTCGTAATTGAATTTTGCAAAGATTGCCAATCTTGTTTAGCAGTTTGGCTGCCCTGTGAGACCAGATAACAAAATCGCTTTAAAGTGGTCATGGGGTCATTTTCAAAAGATTCTCTAAAACTTTGAAAAGTAGAAAGCGGCATACCTGTAGACCAGCGTTCATTGGCAACAAAGCAAGGATTCGATGCTAAAGTAATTAACGTTTTTGCCTGACCTGAAAGCTCGAAAACCTTTTGGGTGAGCAACGTTGCTAATTGCCCGCCTAAAGACCACCCTATAATGACATCGACTTTTTTAGCTAACTCTACATGTTTAGATAATTCCACAGGATCGAGTGCATTAAAGATATTAATCAGATCGATTTGAAATCCTGCCATATCCAAAGTAGTTTTTAAGTTTTCAAGTGGTTTTGTTCCGAGTCCCCAACCGGTAATTAATAAGATTTTACTCATGATTGCCAATCCTTAGCTGATCGTTTTCGGTCAGTATATAAAGCCAAGCACAATAACTCATTGAGCAAATCATTCAATTTCACTTTGATTTTTAGATAATTATTAAAAATGATTCAATTCAGACAAAACTCAGGTATAAAAAAACCCAGCCTTGCTGGGTTTTAACTTACATTTGAGACTGAATATAGTTTTGTAAACCGATCAGTTCAATTAAGCGAAGCTGTTTTTCTAACCAATAGGTATGATCTTCTTCGGTATCCGACATTTGTTGACGCAACATATCACGTGTCACGTAATCGCCTTTTTCCTCGCAAAGTTTTACACCTTGCGCTAATTTTTCACGCACTTCGTACTCAAGCTTTAAATCTGCTTTTAAACATGAAACGACGTCTTCACCTACTTCAATATCATCACGACTCATATTCGGTGTGCCTTCTAGGAATAAGACACGGCGAATAATAGCATCAGCATGTTGTGCTTCTTCTTGCATTTCATGATCGATACGCTCAAAAATCTTAGTGAGACCCCAATCTTCATACATACGTGAATGAATGAGATATTGATCACGAGCAGCCAGTTCACCACCGATCAACATATTTAAGTAATCTACGACTTCTGGATTGCCACGCATTTCAATCACTCCATTCTTTAATAGCAACATTATGAACAATCAGAGCTTATTTTGCAAAAAATATAATGTGTAAGTTTATGATTTTTATATAATTAAAATGAGAAACATACGCATTTGCAGTTTGAATCACTTATTTTTTACTTAAAAAATAACCCCTTGCATACAGTTAAAAAAATTCGAGAGCAGTTTTAAACAAATTTTAGCTCTATTTAATTTTGTAACCAATCGAAGTGACTATCATTACATTTGAGTTGATGTTGAAAATGATCAAGGACAAATCCTTTTTTTAATTTTAGAATGAATCTATTTGACCATCAGGCAATAACAATGATGACGACTACTGCCCCGATTTTGGTGACAGGTGCAACTGGCTATATTGCTGGTTGGGTAATTAAACAATTATTAGAACAAGGATACACCGTTCACGCCACTGTACGAGACTTAACTAAAAGTTCAAGTTTTCAACATTTAGAACAAATCGCATCTCAAACTTCAGGCGCTTTAAAGTTATTTCAAGCAAATCTCTTAGAAGAAGGTTCGTTTGATGAAGCAATGAAAGACTGTGAAATTGTGATCCATATGGCGTCACCTTTTTTAGTGACTAACTTTAAAGATCCAATCACAGACTTGATTGACCCTGCACTAAAAGGTACGACCAATGTACTGAACAGTGTCAATCGTACAGATACAGTAAAACGTGTCGTTGTCACATCTAGTATTGCTTCAACTTATGGCGATGCAGTGGATATTTTGAAAACTGAGCAGAACCAGTTTGAAGAAAGCCATTGGAATACCACCAGTAGTGCCGAACACCAACCTTATTTTTACTCTAAAGTCGCAGCAGAACGCAAAGCATGGGATATGCAAAAGGCACAATCTCGATGGAATTTAGTGTGTATCAATCCCTCATTGGTTGTTGGACCATCACTCACACCTTCTACACAATCTGGAAGTGTTGAAGTCATTCAACAATTTGGAAATGGCATGACATTATTTGGTGTTCCTCCAATGTGGAATGGTTTAGTCGATGTTCGAGATGTCGCTCATGCGCATATCCAAGCAGCACTTCACCCTAAAGCACATGGACGATATATTATTAATGCTAAAACGATGACCCTACTCGAAATGGGTAAAACATTACGACAACATTATGGTGGACGCTATCCTTTCCCACGAATGATTGCTCCCAAGTTTTTATTCAAATTACTCGCTCCTCTGTTTGGCTATACGCGAAAATTCGTTGACTTGAATGTGGGTTACCCCATTTACTTCAATGCTGAGCGTAGTAAGCAAGAATTAGGCATGCAATATCGTGACGTTGAGACAAGTATCGTAGAACATTTTCAACAGCTACTTGACGATGGCATTATCAAAAAACGTGGTTAATATCTAATTACTCGAGAAAAAAGGGCATCTATTGATGCCCTTTGTTATGTGCAAGATACACTTAAGACTCAGGTTCAGTGAGCTGACCATGCTGGATCATAAATGCAATAAACTCAGCTTCATTCATCACCGGAATACCTAATTTTTCTGCTTTTTCAAGTTTGGAACCTGCCTTTTCACCAGCAACCAAGCATTTCGTTTTACTGGATACACTACCACTCACACGTGCACCTAATGCCTGTAAGAGTTGAGTCGCTTCATCTCGCCCCATACTGCTTAAAGTACCAGTCACCACCCAGCTCTCACCATTTAAAGGTTGTCGAGTCGGTGCTATCGGTGCATCCCAATGAATTCCAGCCTCAATTAATCGATTTAATACTTCAATATTATGTTCAGCTTTGAAAAAGTCTAATATCCATTCTGCAGTAATATCACCTACATCAGGGGTTTTCTTTAATGCTTCTAAATCAGCAGATTTCAGCGCATCTAAAGTCTGGAAGGTATTGGCTAACATTCGAGCCGTAGTCTCGCCTACTCCTCGAATGCCTAGTGCGTAAATAAATGCCGCTAATGTTGTTTTTTTACTACTTTCTATTGAGTCTATGAGATTTTGTACAGATTTCTCGCCCATTTTTTCAATAGTCAGCAGCTTTTCACGATGCTCGTGCAAGTGGTAAATGTCTGCAACATCTTTGAGGAGTTCAAGATGTAATAAAGACTCAACCCAACGATCACCCAAACCTTCGATGTCCATTGCTTTACGTGATACAAAATGACGGATCGCCTCTATACGCTGTGCCGCACAATAAAGCCCCCCTGAACATCGTGCTAAAGCTTCGCCTTCGGGCATCACAACTGGAGAAGCACATACAGGACATTGTTCTGGCAATTGAATTTCAGTGGTTTCTAGAGGTCGAAATTCTGGCCAAACCTTTTCAACTTTAGGAATAACATCTCCGCTACGATAGACACTCACCGTATCTCCAACGCGCACGTCCAAGCGATGTATTTCACCAATATTATGTAAAGTCACGTTTGATACTGTGACTCCGCCAACCGATACAGGATTTAATCGCGCTACAGGCGTTAAAGTACCTGTACGCCCTACCTGCCAATCAATATTTTCAACTGTGGTTAGCGCAGCCACTGCAGGGAACTTATATGCTGTTGCCCATCGAGGTTCACGACTTAAAAAGCCTAATTGTTGTTGTTGCTTCAAATCATTGACTTTGATCACCATCCCGTCAATTTCAACTGACAGGTTTGGACGCTCCTGATTTACAGATTCATAAGCCGCTTGAACCTCTTCAATACTGTCACAAACAAAATGTTTTTCCCCAACAGCAAAGCCCAACTGTTCAAGCCAATTTAAGCTCTCTGACATCGTGCTCAGACCATGATGTGGCATGCATTGCGCAATTCCATAAGCATAGAATGCAAGTGGTCGTGATGCTGCTATGGTCGGATCAAGTTGACGCAAACTCCCTGCTGCCGCATTTCTTGGGTTAGCAAAAGTTTTCTCACCTTTGGCCTCATTTTCAGCATTTAACTTTACAAATCCAGCTTTAGGCATTAGTACTTCGCCACGAACTTCTAACAACGCTGGTGGTACACCTTGAGACATCATGAGTACTTTAGGCAAATTACGAATTGTTTTTACATTTTGGGTTATGACTTCTCCTGTTTCACCATCCCCACGTGTAACCGCTCGAATCAACACACCATGTTCATACCATAGCGAGATCGCAAGCCCATCAAATTTAAGTTCGACGTCGTATTGGATTTTCTGGTTAGGTAAACGCTCTTCAATTCTGCGTGCAAAGGCAAAAAGTTCATCCTGATTAAACACATTACCTAAGGACAGCATTGGCACTGTATGTGTAATATTTTCAAACTTAGATAAAGGTTTATCACCGACTTTATTGGTCGGTGTATCCGTCTGTACTAAATCAGGATATTGTTCTTCTAAGTTTTTTAGTTGATAAAACAATTGATCATATTCACTGTCTTCAATTGTCGGCTGATCCATCACATAATAAGCATGGTTATGCCGAGCCAGTAATTGAATGAGTTGGCGCATTTGCGCAACGACAGCGTTCTGATCCATATTTTCACCATATAAAAGGGCGGAAAATTCCGCCCAATAATTTCAACCTAAACAGTATAAATGACTTTACACAAATTCAGTAAGTCACCTAGGTGATTAAACAGCTTGACCTGATCTATAGTCGATCGCTTTATGGCGCCAGTGTTCTTTTAACTGCGGTGTAAATTCAAGATTATTTTCATCATAGACGGTACCATCTGTTTCACGTGCAATAAGCCCTGCAATACTAACCATACTGTCATAGCCTTTTTGAACATTATGATGCGGTAATGCTAAGAAGAATGCTAAACCTTGGACTTGTTCACCAGATAATGTTTCTAAATCAAAACCTGCAGGACCCTGATCTGTGATTCTGAGTACGGAAAACAGCAATGGGCTGACTGCATCAGGAGTTTCATAACGATGGAAACAGTTCATTTCGCCAAAGCGTAATCCATATTTCATTAACACTTTCAAAGCTTTATCACCAGAAAGTGCTTTTCGAGGGTTCGGATACATATTCAAACTAATAATGTATTCGGCATTTGCTAAAGCACTTTCATCATCAAAACGTTGCTGTTCATGTAAATGCACATCCAAGATGCTGCTTTCTTCTTCAAATTCTTTGATTTCAGCAGTTTGAATATTCGGATTTAATACAAAACTTGGCTCAACTTTTTTCGAGTCTTCAATTGTAGTTTCTACGATTGAATCTTTCGAAATAAGATCTGCACTTTGAGTGTCTGTTACACCATCAATCGACTGAGCTTTACTCTCGACTGTTTCTGTATTTTTTTCTAGTGGGTCAGTCTCAGTGCTGTCCGAGTTTTTACTGGAGTCGAGCAGAGATTTACTTTCTTTCTCTGCAAGGTCTACCGAAGTATTCAGTTGCACTGTATCTACCACTTCTACAGTTTTTTGAATATTTTCAGGCGTCTTTGTAGCATGCTGATCAGCTGTTTGATCCACTCGAGCCACATCACTCGCTTCAATGTCTTTCAAACTTGGTTCTACACGCTCAGAAGAAGCCAATGGTGCGGCTTGCGCCTGTAAAAGACTACGAACATGACGAGGAATGACGGGTTGATTACATTGTTCATTTATATGTAATTCAGCATCTAATGACGGTGCTGCATCACTCGGCTTGCGCAGGATCATAAACAACCCTATGCAACAGATCACGATTGCGATCACAATTCCGATAATGGTACTGATTTCCATATTAAGACTCCGCAGCTAAACCGTATTCTTTCGCTTCTTCTAGATCAACAGTGACTAACTTCGATGTTCCTGGCTCAGGCATTGTTACACCAAGTAAGTCAGTAGCCATCGTCATCGCAACTTTATTGTGTGTAATGTAAATGAATTGGACCTGTTCAGAAAGCTCTTTTACTAAATTACAAAAACGTCCAACATTTGCATCATCTAACGGTGCATCAACCTCATCCAATACACAAAATGGTGCTGGATTCAGTCGAAATATAGCAAAAACTAATGCTAGTGCTGTTAGTGCTTTTTCACCGCCTGATAACAATGCTAAAGAACTATTTCGCTTTCCTGGTGGTCGAGCCATTAGCTTTACACCAGATTGCCAATCATCTTCTAAACTTAAACTTGCTTCACCACCATTAAACACCTTTGGGAATAAGTTTTGCAATTCCGCATTTACTTGATCAAAGGTAGTCATGAATAGCTTTTTAGTTTCTTGATCAATGCTTTTCATCGCATCTTTTAATTGTGCGACTGTTTTTTCAAGATCTTCAATTTGATGGCTTAAATCTTCATAACGCTTTGATACTTCTTCATACTCTTCTGAAGCTGCTAAGTTCACAGCGCCTATTTTGTCAAACTGACGCTGTGCCTGCTCTAACTGCTGTTGGTGCTGACTCAAATCAATTTTCACATTTTCTAATAATTCTGCATTAAGCTCTTTTAATTGTTCAGCATAATGTTGTAAATCAGATTTAGCCACTTGCCATGCTAAACGCTTCTCTTCTAACTGGGTTCTAAAGTGCTCATCACATTGCTGATGATTTAACCGTAGCTCCGTCAATTTTTGTTGCTTAGACTGTATTTCATTAAGCTCGACTTGCCATGAGGACCAAGTCTTTTGTAACTTTTCAGTCTGCTGCTTTTGAGCCTCATATTGGCTTTGCAAAGTGGGTAATTCTAATTGAATCGGATCCACGAAATTTTTAGCTTGTGTAATTTGCGTGATGATCTGCTTATATTGAGTTTTTAGAAAACTTGCATCTTTTTCCAACAGCTCAATTTGTTGCTGATTTTGCGTATGAGTACGGCGGTTTTTTTCTAACTCTTGTTGTTTTTTGTAAACTAAGTCCTGAAGATGCTCAACCTGATTATTCAATTCTTCAACTTGAAACTCTAAAGTTTTGTAGTGTGGAAGATTGTGCTCAATCTTGAGAATCAATGCATGTAAATCGATTTCGAGATCATCTTTTTGCATCGCATCTTCTTCAAGCTGCGCATCAAGTTGAGCAATTTGCGACTCGATGTGTAGATTTTGCGATTCAAAAGCCTGCTGAGCCATTTGCTGTTTTGCAATCTTCACTTCAAATTGGTGAGCAAGAGCTTGATGATTTTTTAACGCTTTTTGTAACTCCGTACATTCACTATTTTTTTGTTCAAGCTTTAATTGCATCTCAGCGAGTTCGAGCGTCATTGACTCATGCGCTTTCACCATTTGTGTCAACTCTGAATCAATTTCATCTAATCGAATTCGGTGGCTAAGTGCTCCTTGAGCATCTTGACTCGACTCATCAAAGTACAGACCAATCATCCAGTCAGGACCAATATGATAGCCATCCAAACTTAAAATAGACTCACCTTGTTTTAATTGAGGCTGTAATTGAAGCGCCTGCTCAAAATCTTGAGCTATCGCAACGTTTAACCATAATGAGTTTTGGGGGAAATCAATCCAGCTCGCTAATGTGGGTAAACCAAGTACAGTCCCAGATACATCTTGCTGAATAACTTTTAATTGACGGGCTGATTCGGTCTGAAATAAATCTTCACTCTTTAACGTATTCGCATGCAGCCACTTTGACAGAAATTTTTCGACCAATGCTGTAAATGGTTTCGCCTGATCTTTTAGCTTCAAAATTTGCATTAAAGGGTCATTGCTCTTCGATGCATGTCGACTGACTTTCACCACAAGCTGTTGTAATTGTTTTTGTTCAGATTTCAAAATCTGGATGTGTGAATTCAAATCTGTGCATTTACTTTTTTGCTCAGTCAATGAGATTTGATCACGTTTCAATTGAGTTTCTAATTGCTCAATTCTTTCTTCTAGACGAACGATTTCAATCTGTACATCATGTTTTTCATGCAGGAGATTGTCAATATCATCCTGTTCATACTGTGCTTGATTTTGAGATTTTTGTTCGACCAAAGTTTGCTTTTGCTGCTCAATTCGAAGCACATTTTTAGCCAATTGATCACTCTGCGCCAACATTTGTGCACGTTGCTGTTGTTGCTTTTCAACCAATGCTTTTATTTCAGAAAATGATTTTTGCGCTTCAAGTTGCTTTGCCTTCAGCTCATTGAATTGTTGTAAATCAAGCTGTGCATTTGATTCAGTATCACTCAATGTTGTTGCTTGATGTTCTTGCTGGAGGATCAAATCTTCCAACTGAATATCAATCAGTTGCATCCGCTCTTTGGTTTGTATTTTTTGCTCTTCAAGCTGCTTTAAAGTTAAAGTATTTTGAGCAAACAATTGCTGTTTTTGATCCAAATTGGCTTGTAATTCAGCCAGTTTTTTTTCAGCTTGTTGCCATTCTTGCTGAAGTGGTGTGGATTGTTGCATTAATCGCTGAAATAACTCATTTGTTGCTGTTAAATCATGCTCAACAGTGGTGAGTTCAGAACGAACAAGCTTAAATTGCTCACCCAATTCAGTCATTTCAGTTGTATATTCTTGTTGAATTCGTTCACTTTGATGGCATTGAAATGAAAGTATCTCAACTTTCAAAGTTCGAATTTCAGTCTCTAAGGCTTTATATTGAAGTGCAGCTTCTGCTTGACGCTTTAGTGTCTTTAATTGGGATTTTAATTCAACAGCAATGTCATTTAGACGACTTAAATTTTGATGAGTATGTTCTAAATGTTGCATCGTCTCACGACGACGTGCTTGATAACGTGATACTCCAGCAGCTTCTTCGATATAAACGCGCATTTCATCTGGTTTTGCATCGACCAAACGGTTAATCATGCCTTGTTCAATAATCGCATACGAACGAGGACCTAAGCCTGTTCCTAAAAAAATATCTGTAATATCACGGCGGCGGCATTTTGTACCATTAAGAAAATATTCAGATTTACCCTCGCGATTGACTTGGCGACGTACCGCCAACTCACTATAAGCGTTATATGCTCCACCTAGTTTTCCATAGGTGTTTTCGAAGCGTAATTCTACACTCGCCATTCCCACTGGTTTACGTTTTGCTGTCCCAGTAAAAATGACATCCTGCATACTTCCACCACGTAACTGGCGTGCGCTTGACTCTCCCATCACCCATCGGATTGCATCGATGACGTTGGATTTACCACAACCATTTGGTCCCACGACTGCGGTACGGTTGGCTTTAAATTGTAAGGTGCTGCTATCCGCAAAAGATTTAAAGCCAGAGAGTTTTAAGCTGCTTAATCGCATAGTGTCCTGATTATCTGCGCGATCTCCGCGCCCAAGCTAGTTCAATTTGTTTCATTCGTGTCAGTGACTCTAACACTAGATTGCGCAAGTGTCGGCAAAAATCTTCCATAAATAAAGTAGCTTGTTGTGATTTTCGGATCAAAATTGCATCGATCACAAGCTTAATTAATTCAAGTGCTTCTTGAAGCTCTCTACGCGAAGTATTTAAGGTTAAAAAATAACTACGACGTATAGATGGCAACAGTTCGCGATAAAACTTCATTAAGTATGGGTTGGCTACCATATCTTGTTGCTTAGCTAAAAATTGAAATACACCATCGTAAAATTTTTCAGTATTACTTTGTTTAACTTGTTCAATTAAATATTGCATAAGTTGCTGAAGCGCCTCAGCTTCATGATTACGCCAAGTTTCACTCATACGCTGGACGATCTGCCCTAACATAAGTGCACTTGTATCAAATAAAGCTCGCACTTGTTGAGCAGACATTTCTGACACAATTGCGCCGCGTCTTGGATAAATTTCAATTAAATGCGTGCGTTCAAGTAATAACAAAGCTTCACGTACCGAACCTCGACTCACGTCTAATTCTTTAGCGATACGCAATTCTTGTATACGTTCACCTTCGACCAATTCGCCACTAATAATCTGTTCACTTATATGTCTGGCTATTTGCTCTGAAAGGCTGTCCACTTCTTCCAATTGCATAATATTCCTATTTATTTTTTTACTCACACTTCATCAAGCATGATGCTATTTTATTGTTTTTATACCAATAGCATCATACTGACTATGTCTTTGTCTGACAATTTATCAAATTTTTAAGTCAATACACATCATTATTTTCGAGAATGATTTGGCATATTTTTCTCAAAATACGCCTTGATAAATAAAATAAATCCCTACAGTTGTAAGCAAAGCTGCAAAACATTTTTTCAACATCGCTGCTGACAGTTTATGTGCAACTTTTGCTCCTACTTTTGCGGTGATAAAACTCATTACACTAATGCCAATGAATGCATAAACATGAACATATCCAATGGCATTTTCGATTTCAGCAGGTGCTTTTTGTCCGTAGAACATAAATCCAAATGCACCTGCTAAAGCAATCGGCAGTCCACATGCAGCAGATGTTGCAACAGCTTTTTGCATCACCACCCCATGATGATTTAAATAAGGTACGGTTAAACTTCCTCCACCGATCCCAAAAATTGCTGAAGCCACCCCAATTCCACTTCCCGCAGCCAATTGAGCAGGTACAGAAGGTAGTTGCTTAGATTGATCGACCACCACATTAGCACCACGGAACATACGGTATGCAACCCAAATTGCGAAACAACCGATAATCAATTGCAGCATTGGTCCAGAGATAATACTGGCCAATCCAGCACCAAAAAATGAACCCAGTACCAAACCTGGCGCTAAATTTTTAAATACTGACCATAGCACTGCACCTTTTTTATGATGTGCCATAACTGAGCTAATCGATGTGACCACAATCGTAGCCAATGATGTTCCAAGCGCCATGTGCATAATGACAGTTGGGTCATAACCCATTTGGGTAAATACAATAAATAAAATGGGTACGATGATTAATCCACCGCCCACGCCAAACAACCCTGCAGTAAAACCAGCGATTGCACCAATAGCTAAATATATGATTAACTCCATAAATCTTTTACTCTTCTCAGATTCAACATGGATTTAGAGACTCGCCACCTCAGTCAGCTTTTAACTGAAGCTCAACAACTTCCAGAAGTTTTACTGTTAAAACAGAGCACCACTTCAACCAATGATGAAGTACGCGCACTCATCAAAAAAGGTGTACAGGGTATTCTTGTATGCAGTGAGACTCAAACTCAGGGACGTGGACAACATCAACGACAATGGGTTTCCCCAGTCGGGAATATTTATTTAAGCACATTGCTAGAAACCAAAACACCCTTAGATGGTCGACTATCCCTTGAGATCGCACTTAATATTTTGCAAATTCCTTCATTTAAGTCATTGGATCATTTACAAATCAAATGGCCAAATGACCTTTATAGTGCGCAAGGCAAATGGGGTGGCATTTTGGTAGAGCCTGTAACCCCACATCAGGCGATTGTTGGTGTTGGTATTAATTTATTGCCTGTTTCTGATGCAGCAATCGAACAGCAAACCACATCAATCATGCAATTGGGTTTAGCTCATCCAAATCGAATTAAGATTATTTCAGAGCTTTATCTCGCAATCATGCAAGCTGGACAATGGTTTGAGCATGGAAGTTATAACCTCTCGGGACGTTTCAATCACTATGCTACTTTTATGAATCAGACTGTAGAGTTTGAGCAAGTGAATAAAACAGTACAAGGTATCTTTAAAGGTATTGGAGATGATGGTCGAATTAATATTTTGACTGAACAAGGTTTAATCGGTTTGTATCAAGGGCGTTTACGCTTAAAAAAATAAAGAAAAGATAGGTCAGCGAATACATGATGAAACGTCTTTGGTTAGATATAGGCAATACGCGTTTAAAATATTGGATCACGGAAGGTGAGCAAATCTTGGAGCATGTGGCGGAGCTTCATCTACAATCTCCTGCGGACTTAATGTTGGGTCTCATCCAACACTTTAAATCTCAAAACCTATCAGAAGTCGGTATCTCATCTGTTCAAGACAAGAAGAATAACGACCGTATACTCAAAATTTTAAAACTGCTGGATATCCCAATTGTCGTTGCTAAAGTTCATCAAGAATATGCAGGACTCCAATGTGGATATACAGAACCGAATCAATTGGGTATCGATCGTTGGCTACAAGTTCTAGCGGTCGTCACCGATCCTCAAGAGAAATATTGCGTGATCAGTTGTGGAACGGCCTTAACAATTGATTTAGCAGATGGATTTACACATTTAGGGGGATATATCGTACCTAATCTCTATCTACAACGAGACTCACTTATTCAAAATACCAAAGGGATCAAAATCCCTGATGCTGCATTTGATGAGTTAAGTCCTGGGCAAAATACAATGGATGCTGTTCATCATGGTATTTTATTGGGATTGGTCAGTATGATCGAAAAAGTTTTAACAACATCTCCAAGAAAATTAATCCTTACAGGTGGAGATGCAGCACTTTTTGCTCAATATTTACAATCTTATGACCCGAAAATTGAAACCGATTTATTATTAAAAGGCTTACAACGCTATCTTGCTGTTGCGCAACAAAAAACATAACTTGGTCATCAGGTCTGCTGAACTGAGTGTCTCTTAAAACAAAAAATTATTCACTCAGTATCAGTACACACACCCAAAATATAAAAAGTAGGCTGAACAACATGAATAACAAGACGTTAAATGCTTGGAATATTGCGAAGAAACTTCCCTTAGGTAAAGTGCTTTTCAATCAAATGATTCAACTCAAAGCACCTTATTTCAAATCGATTCGCACGAAAATTATTGAATTGAGACCAGATTTTTGTCAGGTCCAGATGTCTAAAGAAAAAAGGGTTTTAAATCACCTTAATACTGTACATGCGATTGCATTGTGTAATTTGGCAGAGCTTACTGGTGGCCTAATGACAGAAGTTACTCTTCCACCAAGTCATCGATGGATACCCGACGGTATGCAAGTCAAATATATTAAAAAAGCTACGACCAATTTAATAGCAGTTGCTTATCCTCTGACGCCAATTCAAGCGGGGCAATCCATACCAAATAGATTTGTAGCGTGTGTCGAAGTCCATGATCAAAACCAAGCGCTTGTCTTTAGAGCAGAAATCAATATGTGGGTGACATCACGTTAAACACGTCAGTGAGAGCTTATAGCTTCTGAATTAATCTCGAATAATCTCAGCCCAGACCTCAGGCAATGCCGTACAACCTTCTGAATCAATAAAATGGCCTTGATGTTCAGCAGCAACGACATGTGCATCAATACTTTCAGCTTGCTGGAAACTAAATTTAGGCAGAACGCGCTCATCACCTTCAGAATAAATGACCACGCGATCATGAACTTGGTCACGAATGAGTTCAAAATCTATATCAGCAGCATCAATAAATGGATTGACTTGCTCAAGACGCCCTAAACGTCCATTGAAACCAGCAACTAGAATTAATTTTTTGATTTTTTGGTTTAAAAGCACTTGGCTTAAGTAATGTAAAGTTGCAATACACCCGAGACTGTGAGCAACAAAAATTGTTTGATCATCAATTTGAGCTATTTGCTCTTTCATTTGTTGTTCCCACGTTCCTAATTGTGGCGTCTCAGAAGGATCTAATCTCAATACTTTTAATGGAATACCATACTGATCAGCTTGTTGTTGTATCCATGGAAACCAATTTTCTTCAGGGCTTGCCGTATATCCATGCACAACATAAACCTGTGTCATTTTCTTGCACTCTTGACTGTATTCTCAATATCATGAATTGATTATTTTTTAAACTAAATAGTAAGTTTGCAAAATTATGTAGCATGAAAAAAGGCGCCAAAGCGCCTTTTTAAATTATGGGAGTTATTTTGGATCTTTGCCACCAAATAACGGACCAACGCCACCGCCGCCACCAAATTTCTTTTGCATACCGCTTAATGATTTCATCATTTTCGCCATACCCGATGGATTCGCAAATTTTTTCATCATTTTTGCCATTTGGGCATGTTGTTTGATCAGCTTATTGACTTCAGCAACATCCATACCACAACCTGCTGCGATACGTTTTTTACGGCTTGGATTCATCAAGTCAGGATTGCGACGCTCTTTGATGGTCATCGATTGAATAATCGCTTCCATTTTCTTCACTTGCTTTTCAGGATTTGCTTGAGCAATCGCATCCTGAATTCCTGAGTTACTCATGCCAGGCAACTTGTCTAAGAAGCCCATCATACCGCCCATTTTATTCATTTGTTCAAACTGCATCAGCATATCTTCAAAGTTGAAGCTGCCGCCTTTTTGCAGTTTTTTCGCCATTTTTTCAGCTTTTTCTTTGTCGACTTTACGTTCAAGCTCTTCGACCAAAGAAAGCACATCACCCATACCTAAGATACGTTGTGCTACACGCTCAGGATGGAATGGTTCAAGGGCATCGAGTTTCTCCCCCATCCCCAAGAATTTAATAGGCTTACCAGTAATTGCACGAACAGAAAGTGCCGCACCACCACGCGCATCACCATCAGTTTTTGTAAGAATCACACCGGTTAAAGGCAATGCATCATTGAATGCTTTTGCTGTATTTGCAGCATCCTGACCGGTCATTGCATCTACAACGAACAGTGTTTCTGTAGGATTAATCGCTGCATGCAATTCTTTAATTTCGCCCATCATATCGTCATCGATATGTAAACGACCTGCAGTATCGACAATCAATACATCCGCAAATTGAATTTTGGCTTGTTCAATTGCTCGGTTTGCAATCGTAATTGGCTTTTCATCAGCACTTGATTCAAAGAAAATCGCGCCGACTTCACCTGCTACAGTCTGGAGCTGCTTAATCGCTGCAGGACGATAGACGTCGGCAGAAACCATTGCGACTTTTTTCTTTTGTCGCTCTTGTAAAAAACGAGCTAATTTTGCAGCAGTCGTCGTTTTACCTGCACCTTGTAAACCAGCCAATAAAACAACAACGGGAGGCTTTGCAGCAAGATCAAGACTTTCATTTGCCTCACCCATCATTTTGGTGAGTTCATCATGAACAATTTTGACGAATGCTTGGCCTGGAGATAACTGTGACATCACCTCTTGACCTAATGCCTCTTCCTTAACTTT
Organism: Acinetobacter sp. ANC_7513; assembly: GCF_056779915.1. Lineage (NCBI taxonomy): Bacteria > Pseudomonadati > Pseudomonadota > Gammaproteobacteria > Moraxellales > Moraxellaceae > Acinetobacter > Acinetobacter sp. ANC_7513. The sequence goes on along the minus strand of NZ_JBWYIW010000009.1, from coordinate 123,271 downwards.
CGCGATAAATTCACGAGTTACAGGAAGTGCAACATCGGCTTCAAGAAGTGCCATACGCACTTCACGTAACGTATCTTTAATATTGTCTTCGGTCAGTTGCCCAGAGCCAGTAACATTTCTTAAACTCTGCGTGAGTCGTTCTGTTAAGGTATCAAACATTGCAAAATCCGCTTAAAATGGTTGTTGCAAAAAAATCTTTCTTAAAATAGAAAATTTATGCATAAGATGCTATAGGATACTGTAGTTCGTTTGGAATTTATATCTTATTAGATGAATATTCAGCATCCATAAAAAGGTTTGACATGATTAGCCTCCCTTTGGTTTACACAATTTTAGCATTGATCGCCTATACCACTGCCTTTTGGTATTTATTTACCCATTTAATGACTAAACGTGTCCCTAATCATTGGTTTATCAGTCTCGTAGCTGGATTAGGCTTGATCTTGCATGCTGTCGTCTTATTGATAGATATGAAAACGCCTTTCGGCATTAACTATAACGTTTTTAATCTCCTTTCATTTACTTCAGCACTCATGCTGTTATTGAGCCTGCTTTATAGCACTTATCGACCTGTACTTGCGCTAAATCTGATTGGAATACCAGTAGCTGCATTGGGTTTAATTTTAGGCTATTCCCTGAGCCAGCCTATACTTACACTTAAACAGAACACGTTTGGACTTGATGTCCATATTATTTTGTCACTCTCAGCTTATGCAGTGCTATTAATGGCAACAATTCACGCAGTTTTGTTGTGGTTACAAGATCGTGAGTTAAAAAACAAACAGAAACATCGTGTTTGGGTAAATCTATTACCCTCCTATCAAGCAATGGAATCTCTGTTATTCGATATGCTTGTTACAGGTTTCATTTTATTGAGTACTGCTCTTATCTTCGGCTTTTTTACGATTGATGATTTTTTTGCACAACATTTGGCACATAAAACAGCATTTAGTATTGTCTCTTGGTTTGTTTACGGTGCACTTTTATTTGGACATTATCGTTTTGGTTGGCGCGGTCAAAAAGCGAGACGCTTTACCATTATTGGTTTTATTTTACTTGCAATAGGCTTTATTGGATCAAAATTTGTATTAGAAATGATTTTAGGAAAATAACTATTGTGTGATTTAAATCACAATAAATAATAATAATTTAATAAATATCACATCATTATTAAATTTTATATACTTTAAATACATTTAAAATATAGGTAAATAAATTTTAAGTATAAATAAATTTTTTATATTAAAAATAACAATTAAAATCAATTACTTATAATAGAAAACCATATTAAACCTTTATGATGATTTAATAAATAATAGTTAATATTATTTGAATTATTTAATTAATTAATATTAATAATCTGTTCATCGCTTAATACCCCCCATTAGTCTCCTATAAGTTGTTATTATTTAGGTTAGTAACTAATGTTACAGTTAGTAAATGGATATTTTTGATGATTATTTTGGGGTATGTATGAAATTGCAAAAAGGTTTTACCTTAATCGAATTAATGATCGTCATCATTATTGTTGCAATCTTGGCCGCAATTGCAGTACCTAGTTATCAAAACTACGTCACCAAAGCAAAAATCAAAGAAGCTCAATCGAATTTAATCGCACTTTCATTAGGTGCTGAAAATGCATATCAAAGAACACTAAACTACCCTAAAGAAACCTTATCAAATACCAACGCAGTAAAAACTAAATTTACAACTTGGAATCCAAGTTCTGATTCATTTAATTTTACGTACACTTCATCAGATGGTGTGAATTATGCGGTTCAGGCAATAGGAACTGAAGCAAGAGTTTTAGGTTGTACATTAACACTCAAAAATGATGGAACTCGTACCGTGGCCGGTTGTGGTTCATATACTGACTGGGTGAAATAATATGCAAAATACTGGTTATAGAAAACAACTTGGTTTCACGCTGATCGAACTAATGATTACGATCGTTGTACTGGCTATTTTGTTATTTGTAGGTACTTCTTTAACCAGAGCTTGGGTAGATCAAAGTCATGTTGATGGAGCGCTAGCAGGTATTAAAAATGCGACTTATCAAGCCCGTTCTGCAGCAATTCGAAACACGAATAATCAAGAGTCTTCACTTGCAGCAGCATCTGTTTGTATAGATAAAACCCATCAAGAAATTAGAGTGATTCGAGTTGCTAAGGACAATACTGATGCGTGTTCAACAAGTGACGGCAACTCGCCTGACCAAAACTATATCCTTCAAAAAATCCCCTATGCATCGAATGTATTTTTCAAAGTAAATAATACAGAGTTTTATTGTCTATCTTTTAACTCGAATGGGATGTTGGTTGCTGCAAGTTCAGCATCAGCAACGTGCAATTCAAATTTAAATTTAACCGTTACAGTTGAGAAGAATAATGAATCAGCAAACATTCAAATCAACTAATCAACGTGGTTTCACATTGTTGGAGTCTCTTGTTGGTTTACTTATATTCTCGATTATTGTTTTTGGTAGCGGTTTAGCAATCAGCAAAATGTTGAACACGCAACGATATATGAACATTGACAATATAGTGATAAACGAACTGCAAAATCGCTTACAAACCATCACTATATCTACTGATTCAACTGATGTTTGTGCTTCATTCAATAACCAATCTACCGAAAGTAAATCGTTCACATTAAATGGTAATACCTACTACATTTATTGCAATTTGAATTCTGAAAATATTAGTGAAACGAGCGGTGTCGCAGGTACAAAAATTACATGGCCTGTATTAGCTGCGAGTACAAATCAATCTAATGCCAAGACCTGCGCTGAAGACAGTATGGAAGGCTTAGATTGTTATCGAGTCGGGAGATAAATCATGAGTCAAAAAGGATTTACGCTCGTTGAGTTGATGGTTGGATTAGTCATTGCAATGTTATGCATGCTAATGATGCTCATGCTTTTTAAACAGACGACTCAAATTGGTATTAGTTCTTCTCGTGATTCGGAATACGATGCTCAAATACGAACAGCATTATCAGTTGCACAGAAGCTCGTTCAAAATGCAGGCTATGGTTCAGGAAAAACATCAGATATTGCTGTAGGAGTGGACACTCAAAATTTACCTGCTGTTTTCTGGCGAATGAATCCAGATCCTGTAACAAGCTTAATGTCTGCAAATACAACGATTAATTACAACTGTGAAGCATTAACTCAAGAAAAAGAAGGTGATACATATCGCTTAATCTTTCTTAAAAAGAATAACTGTGGGTCTGAAGCAGTATTAAATATAGAAACTTTTAGCCAACCTGATGAAAAACAGCATATTGTTTCCTTTAAGACCTTAGAAACAGGCACCGTTTTTAACTTTGTATTAACACCGGGAAATTGTACACCTTTTGGAATTGATAAAAACAACTCCAAAGGTACGCGCCAACTGACGATTACTGCTAATCGTCAATACGCAGATGAAATGCAAAATTCAAACATTGGTCAAACAGTGAGTAATACCGTTTGTCTTAATAACATTGTTAACCTTTAAGAGCGAGATTAAAGATGAATAGTTTAAGAAAGCAGCAAGGCATGGCCACTATTCTTTTGGTCTTGCTCATCGGGCTTACAGTGATGATCATAACATCGACTGTTGCAAAATCACTGATCTCCAACAAAGAAGCAAATGTTGCTGCGCATGCACAAACCAACGTACAACTCATGGGATGGTCAGGTGTTAGCGCCTTTCGTGAATATTTATTAAAAAAATATAAGGATACCGATATTAATGACTTTCGCCAAAGCTTATTAAATACAGGTGAAATTCAGCTTTTAAATGATGATACCAACCAACGTTATGTCACGGTTGAAGTAAAAGATGTAAAAGGTTGCAATGGTTTAACCAATAACCCAGATGGTTCTACTGGAACCAAATGTATTGTCATCGCAAATATTCTGTCGAAAAGTGGGTCAGCTCAATCAGCTACTACGATACAAGCAATCTATGATCTTGCAGCAGACCTGATTAAGTACAAAAGTGTTATTAATTTCACTGGTCAAACATTTATGTCTGGCACTACTATTTCCGGCGAAGATCCAACTAAACCAGATGAATATGTCGAACTGAATGTCGATGGTGGTAGCCTGTCCTTACAAGCTGGTTTCAAAATCCAAAATATCAAAAACTTAACTATTAACGTTAAGAAAGACAAAGATGGTAAAGGTGGAAATGTCTATATTGATTGTTTAATTGATGCCTGTGGTACAAGAAATGGGGCTGTAATTAACATCAATGCTGAGGGCTATGTTCATATTATTAACGGCGGAAATTTTGGCAATATTTCATCTGGTGAGTGGGTTAAACTGTTAACCAATGTCAAAGCAGAAAATATTAAAGCAATTGGTGATGTCACACTTTCTCTTGGTTCTAAGGCTCAAAATATTTCCACTGACGGAAATATTAGTCTTACAGAAGGAGGCTATGCTGCAAACTTACATACCAATAAAGATGTAACACTACGCACGAATGTCGAAGTGTCTTCTATCACCACACACCAAGGGAATGTCAATATTTCCGTTTCTAGTAAAGTCAACGGAAATGTAATGGCAGGTGGCAACGTAACAATGATCGGAACTAGTGTTGTTACGGGTGATATTACCTCAGGCGGGAAAGTTAATATTTCTAGTAGTGACGTTAAAGGCAGTGTAAGAGCTAAAGAGTTTATCGATCTTGATACCCTCTCTAAAATTGAACAATCGGCCTATGCTCACAATCAGTCGCAACAAGGGGTTGGCGCGTACAAGGCGGGAGTCCGCTTAAGTACAAGTTGGATTGGTGGAAATGTGTATTCTAACGGTCCATTACGCTTACTAGATGGTCTTATTACTGAAGATGTAAAAGGTGATGTCTATCTTGCCAACTTTAGTGCTTCAAACCAGAATGGTGTAGTTGAAGGATTTAAGAATGCAATTAGTGGAAAAATTTATGAAAAACTCACAAGCATCCCTCAGCTCAGTACTTTTCCAGATATTCCTAAATACGATGTTTCTGAAACCATAGCCAGTATTCAAGAAGCAATTCAAAATATGACGTTTGAAACCAGAGTCGATGTTCGTCAATATCGAAATGATGCAAACTATATTTTCGTACGTGAATATGGCGCTGCTCGCGTATATTTAAATCATCTTCGCAATGAGAGCTCTAAAATCACTTACATGTATGAGTATGATGCTACTAATAATATTCACAAACAGTTTGCTGTAGATGCTTCAGGAAATAAAACTCAAATCATGAAAATTGACCCTGAGAACTCAAACTCAGGCTCACGAGGTTTCTATTTAGGGAAATACACCTTGAATAGCAAAGATTATGTGGGTGCTATTTGTGAAACTATTCATGAAGAACAGATCATGACCAATAGTTTAGGTCTACGTACTGACCATAAAAGCGGTTATTGTACAAGTCAAATTATTGGATATCTTCCACGTGTCAGTTTAGATTTTAATGGTCTTGATGGTAAAGACCGAACTATATTTGGTTGGCCTAAAGATTACGATTATACATTACCAGACACTTGGTATATTCGTTCAATGGATACATCTACATTCGATAACGCAAGTTTTGCTCCAGGTATTCTGTATTTCGAAGGTAAATTAATTATTTCTGGTAAAGCGAATCTTGCGGCGGATAGTACTGATTCTGTATTCACCAATACATTCCTTGCTGAAGGTGATATTGATGCGATTGCGATGTCTCCTCGCATTTATTCGCCTCGTAATATTACGCGAAATCCAAATGCAACAGATGCCTTAATTTGTTCACGTAACTTAGGCACTACGTCTAATACTAAGTTTAGTGTTAGTCCACCTGCAACAACACCTGCAACTTTATCGAACAAATTCTTGACGCCAGTGAATTTGTGCCAAGATGCGAATACGATGTATAAAAACACCAATAGATTACCTAACGGTACACTTGATACAGTGACTATTGATAATAAAGAAATAACAAAGTTAGAACTTGGTTTAGTTGCCTTGATGTCTAATCAAGTTGTGCGTATTGGTGCATGTGCACAAATTTATGGTGACGTATTAGCAAGAAGTAATGTTGAAGGTAGTGCAGCATGTGGTATCGGTGAAAAAAATGGAATCTTTGGTAATATCAGCTCTCAAGGTGTCCCACCGTATACTAGTGTTCAACAACACAATACAATGGGTGCTGGTACAAATATTTATATTCCCAAAAATGAATATAAAAATTTAAATAAAGTTGACGATGTGGATGCAAATGATTTCATCGCCATTAAAAATGCAGACCTACAATGGGCTAAATATCAATAATTGGAAGCGAATAGCCCAAACATAAGTTTGGGCTTTTTTTTGTGTGAAATTTCTGACTAGACAAGCTATACAAAACACCGTATAACACCGTTTTTCCCATATTCAGGTGACCATGTGAAACTCGTTTTAGCACCCATGGAAGGTTTAACTGATCCCATCATGCGTGATGTTCTCACACATGTCGGCAGCTTCGACTGGTGTGTAACTGAGTTTATCCGTGTCACTGATTCTGTCCTTCCAGATCACATCTATCATTCTTACTGTCCCGAATTATTCAACGATGGCAAAACAGCAGCAGGAACACCCGTTCATGTTCAATTTTTAGGGAATAATCCAACCATGTTGGCTGCAAATGCCGTTCGAGCGGTGGAGTTAGGTGCACCTGCAATTGATATGAATTTTGGATGTCCAGCTAAAACAGTAAACAGGCATCGAGGTGGTTCTGTATTATTGGATGAACCTGAAACAGTGTATCAACTGGTTAAAGCTGTACGTGATGCAGTGCCTGCTGAAATACCAGTTTCAGCAAAAATGCGTTTAGGTTATATGGATCGTAATTTCACCCTGGAAAATGCACATGCTATAGAAGATGCTGGTGCCGCTTGGGTGACCGTTCATGCACGAACAAAAGCAGATGGCTATACCCCACCCGCCTTTTGGGATCAACTTCAACCCATTCGTCATGCGCTTAGAATTAATGTGATAGCCAATGGTGAAATCTGGAATAACCAAGATGCGCGCCAGTGTTTACTAGAGTCAGGTTGTGAAGATCTAATGATTGGTCGTGCAGCAGTGACAACACCCGATGTCACACAATGCATCCGACAAAATAAAGACGAAGCGATATTACAATGGAGCGATTTAATTACACTCCAAATTCGCTTCTTAAATGGTTCTTATAAAAAAGAAATGAATATGGTCGGACGTTATAAACAATGGCTAGGTATGATGTCTAAACATTATCCTGAAGCAAAACTGTTATGGGATGAAGTGAAACGTCTGAAACAAGTAGATGAAATCATTGCTAAGCTCAATCATTTTCAAAACATTACGCCAACTGTCTAATTTCTAAATTCTAGAATGAATAACTCCGAACTTCACCTTGAAAATTCAGACAGTCTTGAACGCGAGTGCGTTGAACCTCAGACAGTTGCTCTGGACTAAACCATGCATATTCCGTATGTTCCTCAGAGAGTTGAATTTGGGCATTATTTTCAATCACGCATCTAAAGATAAAGGTATGTGAGTTTACCTGTGCGTGATAGTAGACCCCGGATAAATATTGGATGCTTACATCACAACCTATTTCTTCTTTACACTCTCTGAGCAAAGCTTGATGTATGGTTTCACCTTGATCTAAACCACCACCTGGCAACCCCCAACTGTAATTGGAATAGTTTGCTTTCAGTAATAAGACTTGTCCCTCTGGGTTGGTGATCACCGCATGAGAACTCAAACGATAAAAATCATAAAATCCCATGACACGTCTCCAGAATTTAACTCATTCATGAAAGATAACACTGTTTAAGCCCATCTAAATGCTCAAGATAAGCTAAACCACAAGCCTTAATTTTGATTTATCCTTCAAGATGATAGCCTTTCCCGTTGCTAAGTCTACAGGCATAGAAATATGTTGGTGTACCATCACCCATTGTTCATTGGTTTTTTGTAGACATAATGTTGTACGACACCAAGGCATTTGCAGCTGACCTTTTAAGGCTTTATGTTCCACTTTAGAGTGACAGTGTAATACAACCAAATGATCACTCGCATGCACTTTTACATCACGGCGAGTGATTTGCATCCCATCAAAGAAATATGGGCTAAATTTTTGCCATTCTTTTCGATAAGCTTCAGCCCCTTCAAGTTGAGTGCTGACATCAAACATACTTACATTTTGTGCACATTTTTCGATTAACGCATCAACATTATTACCCACTAATGCTGAATCCCATTCTTTTAATTGCGCTAATACTTCATGAGCAGCAACAACATTACCCTCAATCTGAATAGACATGATGTGACCTTATTGTTATTAGTGTGATGAAGTTAACACTTTTAAAGAAAAAGTGTAATGTTATTTTGTGCCAAGCAAAGAAATTTTTATTCTAATTTGTATCTAAAATTCAATTTAAATTGATAAAAAACAACCATTATTTATTAAAACTTATCATTATGATCAGAAAACCAATGACGTGTTATTTTCGCATAAAAAATTGGCCCCAGTTTCACTGAAGCCATTATAAAAGCTTATGCTTTCTTTACATATTCGGACTTAAGTTTCATTGCGCCAAAACCATCTACTTTACAATCAATATCATGACCATCCGTTGCATCTGGCAACAAACGAATACTTTTTGCTTTAGTACCGACTTTGATTACGGATGATGAACCTTTAATTTTTAAATCTTTGATAACCGTTACGGTATCACCATCTGCAAGAAGATTGCCATTTGCATCTTTGATCTGAACCACTTCTTCGAGTGTCTCTCCTTCTTTCCATTCATGTGAACATTCTGGGCAGATCAAGAGGTCCCCATCTTCATAAGTATATTCAGAGGAACATTTTGGGCAATTTGGCAAAGACATAAAAAAATCCAAAAAATTAAAAAAATTTTGCTCAATATACCACTTTCATCTAGCGAATAGAAAAAAACCTTAAATTTTATAAGGTTTAAATAAAAAACCTAAGTTCAATCACTTAGGTTCTTTTATTGGCTCTAGCCTTGTTTAGCTTTGAAACTCATCTTCTATATCTTCATCATCATATACATATGCCATACATCCCCATCCATCGTACTCACCATCATAGTCATTGGCTATTTTGGTAAACCAGTCTTCTAAATCCACAATATCTGAGTATTCTGGCTCCATGTACACATAAATCGTGATAATCCATTCTGCGGATTCAGACTCTTCATCAATAAATAAACTGATCTTTTGTTCTTCCTGAAGCAAGAACAAGGCACATTTTTCAGCTTTGTCTTTAGAGCTAAAAGCAATTGAGTACTCAATCTCATGCGGCTCGCTTAAATCATCTCCATCCTGGAACATTTGCCACAGTACATCGCCATTATCATCATTTGGAAATTGTTCTAAATCACGGCTCATACGTTCATCCTTATTGTGGTTATTGCGTATACAATATCCTAGAGTAGCCTATATTTATTTCATTTTGGAGAAGAATTCATTAGAAATTGTTCTTAACTTTATATGATCGTAATTGTTAAATTTTAGTTAGGCACTCACAATACGTATTTTGCTTGAAGCGTTTCATTCAAAATGGAACTTCACTCACAATTTTAATTTCAATACCACTCAACGGTTGTTGAAACTCTAAATAACTCGCATGCAAAGCCATACGCCCTAAATCACTGAGTTTAGGGTTTGGATGATAGAGTTTATCACCTGTGATCGGATGACCTATGGCTTGCATATGTACGCGTAATTGATGTGAACGCCCCGTAATTGGCGTCAACAAGACACGACTAACATCTAAATGCGCATCATAAGCGACCAATTCAAACAGTGTTAAGGCTGATTTTCCAAGTTCAAAATGAACGATTTGTCTCGGTCTGTTTTCCCAGTCCGTAATTAAAGGCAAGTCTACTTGTCCCTGTTGTACAATTTTACCTTGCACCAGTGCCACATAATTTTTTTTCACGGTGCGCGCTTGGAACATTTTGCTCACAGCCACTTCAGCATCGCGATGTTTTGCAAACATCAAAATTCCAGAGGTTGCCATATCTAGACGATGAGTAATTTTTGCATTTGGATATTGAGCAATCACTCTTAAATACGCACTGTCATGATGTTCAGGCAAGCGTCCTGGCACAGACAATAATCCTGCTGGTTTATCAATGACCACCAAATCATCATCTTCATAGACGATGTTAAGCGGACCTTGAGGTGGCATATATACAAAATTATCGTCTAAAGGCATGTGAACAGAGCATTTCTTTGGGATGCGGAAAAATAGCAACTGATCAACTCAGTGTCAATTTATAAGATGAGCGATTTGAGAATTGAGAATTGAGAATTGAGAATTGAGAATTGAGAATTGAGAATTATAATTTTTTTAAGAGAATTTTGAGGGTGTCAGGGAAAACATGTTGTTTACTTCAACTATTATAACTTTGTTAGTTATAACCCTATTGCCTATAAACTTCTGATTTATAGCGTCCTAAGCCGAATCAAGACCTTTTGGGTAAGTACTACACGCACGTTGTACGCAACTGGTAGCAATCTACTCTTTTCGATCCCGTCACACCCTTGAGATATATAATAGCGAGACTGCGTCGGGATTAATTTCCTAAGATTAACGAATTTTAGCATCGAATAAAAAAATATTTCATATCACCTTATAAATATAATATTTTTTCCCAAATAGGTTCGTTGATACACTTTTTTTAGCGTTTTTTAGCTAAATATTGCAATTAAAATTCAAGTTGACCTTTCATTTTAGAGACTGGCTTGAATTCAAGTTGACCTTTCATTTTAGAGACTGGCTTGAATCCAAGATGCAATGCTCCACCACAACATCATGGCAAACATGCCACACATAAGATTAGCGAGTACTTTCTGTAGTTGAGATAATTCAGATTTGTAAATTTTGAGGTTAATCACATACGCAACGATGCCCAGTACCGCTCCTACTGCGCCACCAATGAGTAACAGTAAAATTGGCCAGCCTGCCATCAAATGAACTTTAACACCTAAAGACGTTTTATCATTTTCAGCTATGCTGCTCATTTCCATGTAATTCTTCCTCTTGCAATCATTTTTACTTCAAATGATCATGCAAAGTTCGCACCAACCTCATTAAAAAAACTATTCAAAATTCAGCTCATCAAAGTCCTTGATTTTGGACAGATAGATTGGTGAATAATTCACTTTGGACCAGGTATGCTTAAATTTTTCCTGAAGATCCCGATCTGCCGAATTGATATTTTGTGAATGCTTTTTTTGATGACTGAGAAAATTAATACTTACTCTATAATCAGTATACGGGCCATGATTACTAGAAAGATCATAACCAATCAAACGCATATCCTGCTGCTCTAAACGAAACTTGTAACTCCAATAGCCATAACGACCGTGTCCATAATGGATCCCCAGAATATTCTTGCGGATATCAACACTGAGTTCTGGCGGAAAATAAACACCACCCTCTTCATTTTCCGATGAAAAAGCAGTCAGATTCTGCATCAGTTTTTGATATGTGAATTGGTTCTGTAATAGCACCAGAATGCCACGTCGGTTACGATCCAGCTTGCCCTGATCAGGATGGTTCACCCACCCTTTGGGATCAATTTTTTTTACAATCAGTACGGCATCCTTTTGGCCATCCTGATTCAAATCACCTTCTACAGCATCGAACAGAAAATATTGGTCTGGAATAAAGTCCTTAAATTTTTTGGCTTGCTGTTGAAGTTTGATTTCTTCCGGACTTAGTGGTTTCTGCTGTGGAGTGTTCGCCCATAACGGTACTGAAGCAATAGAACATGCCATAAGCATTGCAACTGATATACCATGACGCTTTAATATTTTTAGCACAGGCATCTGCTGAGCTCCTTTATAATTTTTATAATATTTTTAGCCAATATAATTTTTAGATGAATTGGAATCGTAATCGTGATTCAACATATTTTTATGATGTTCCATTGAGATTTTAAAGGGGAGTTTCGGCATTCTTTACCATGCGTCTTTTCTGACGAATCCAGCGTACTGCCCAAACCACACCGATTATTAAAACGATCACTACCAATCCTGGTATAAAGAATGACAATACGGAAATCACCAATGCGCTGACCCACTCACCTGTAGAAACCACAGGATTTGCCACGCCACCCGTGGTTGCGGTCGATACACCCCGTGCTGCCACTGTCCCAAGTTGCACTGCTCCTGCTGTTCCACCACCGACGATGATTGCGGCAGCCCAACTTGCAAATTGCGACATTTCACCAGAGCTTACCGCCATGGTTGTCAATGTTCCAGCCACCATCGCGGCAGGTGTTGCAATGGTATCGAGTAAGTTGTCTACCCATGGGATGTAATAAGCGCCTATTTCACACAGTGTGGCAAAACCGAGTGCAATACAGACCGCTGGCATCGCCAACCATTCAAAACCTTTTATGGGTTCAAAAATGCCCATAATAGCGGCAATACTCATCACCAATAAGGGAACAAATACGCGGAAGCCACATGCAGCACTCAATCCTATACCAAGACATAAACCGAGTATTGTTTCCATAGCAAACCTTTTTATTTATATGTTTTTAATTTTATTAAGGTAACAAAAAAGCCCTATGGTGTAATAGGGCTTTTGTTTAAAACAGTGGTGTCTGTTTTAGTGTGTTTGCTTGAGCGAATTATTTTTTAAATTGATTGCTTAAGCATTTGGTACACGGTGGTAAACGATCAGTACCAATTTCTAAGTAAGCACGATGCCCACATTGAACGCAAAAATAGAAACCTGTTCCCGGTTTAGAGCCAGCTGTAACCATTTTTGTTCTCCGTATAATTTTAGAAATGGTGAAATCACTATAACGGAGAATGAATGGCTTTTTATTGTCCATTTCGACAGATGATGATGGCAGTTGGGCAAGACAGTATTTTTAAAATTAATTCTGCTTTAGAATAAATATTGGTGATAATAAAATTCACTCCCAAGCATAAATAACATTATAATTTTCTTCATACTTTAAAATAAGTATATCAATGAATTCTCTGATATTTTTATTTATCAATTTATCTTTTTGAGTAACTGTAAAAACTTTCTCTATATGTATTTTCGAAGATGCTACTCTAAACTTGTTATCTAAAATTACTTGGATATCACCAATTACAGTTAAGATTACTCCGATTTTAAGATCACCTAGATGACAAGCTATTACAGAAATATGAGCAACCTGATTCTTGTTAAAGCTATTATCGCCATTTAATAAAAATTCCACTCCACAATCACACTTATTAAAATTTGTAATTATTGTGTGAAAACTTTCAATTTGATCTTTATAATAATACAATTCTTTCAAAGACATATGAATTTCATCATGCACTTTTAACTGATGACAAATTTGAAATATTTTAATCAATAATTCATCAAATACATCTAAATTACGTTTGATATGTTTACTATTCAATGTAAATGAAAATGTTTCAAAATTTTCTAATTCAATTTCAAAGAACGTTTTATATTTATCCTTACTTAACAATGTAATTAATTTGATAGCTTTTTGAAGCTGATTTAGTTCCCACCTAGAATCATCCCCTAAAGAAAAACTATAATTTGCTTTATTCTGATAAGGTTCACAGCTTAAATCGAAGAATTCTCCAATTACTCTAAATTTCGAAAACTTTCTAAACTCTCGAAAACTGAATGGACTTGTATAGAAATTTATATCAAAAGTTAAACCAGTCGATAATTTATCTTCTTTAAATTTAATTTTTCCTTTTTTAGGAAAAGACATACCTAACTTTAACTTAGCATTTCTCGATTGCAATTCAGGTTCTTTTGAAGGAATTCCAAATCTTTGGTTAATACTAACAAAATTTTCAATATCTAATTCTTCTTCTAATCCTAATGAAACATCAATAATTTTCTTTATTGAATCCTCACCATTTAGCGAAAATTGTAAAATTCCATATCCATCTTCAAAGCCACAATTCTCTAAAAATTTGGATTTATCCTTTAAATAATCTGAGTAATTTTCGCCAATATAGCCCAATAATTTTTCTTTTAAGCTTTCACCATTCAAAAATTTTAGCTCATGAGTTTCATCATATTTCAAAGTGATAGTCCTTTTATTCAGGTTATTGTCTTTATCACTTTGTTCAATTTCATGAATTTTTTTAAGCGTTGAATAAATAATTTTATTATCTACATGTAAGACAAATGCTCTCTGTACTTCATTTTTCCCATCAAATTCTAAAAATACATAAAATGTAGGCATTTGTGCCGTCACCATTTGCCTAAGATTAGAAATCGTTATTGCTAATTTTCTATCTCGCTTGTCTGTTGCTTTTACTTGCACTCTACATTCAAAAGCAGATTGATGTAATTTTTTAGCCGATAAGTTACTGCTTATAGGAAATTGGACGAAAAAATCCCAACCTGTTTTATCAATTATTGAGGGATTTGGAATAAGTCCTACTTGATGACACCAAATTGAAAAAATATTTTCACCTAGAAGCCCTAAATCTCGCATGATATCTCATATATTTTTCATTAAAAACCCTACTTCACAGTAGGGTTATTTTTAAGCAAAATCAATTAATTTAGCTTAAATTCTAAGCCACATTCCCTTCCAAGAAATCCTGTGCAAAACGTTGTAACACCCCGCCCGCTTCATACACAGACACTTCTTCTTCGGTATCCAAACGACACGTTACAGGCACTTCAATCGTTTGATTTTTACCATCCGCCGTTGCACGCTCAATCACAAGCGTCAAAGTCGAACGAGGTGCAATATTCCCAATCACGCTATACAGCTCTGTACCATCCAAACCTAAAGTTTTACGGTCAGTTCCTGCCTTAAACTCAAGAGGTAACACACCCATACCGACCAAGTTGGTACGGTGAATACGTTCAAAACCTTCAGCTACAATGGCTTCTACACCTGCAAGGCGCACACCTTTAGCTGCCCAGTCACGGCTAGAACCTTGACCATAGTCTTTACCTGCAACAATGATCAAAGGCTGTTTACGGTTCATGTAGGTTTCAATTGCTTCCCACATACGCATCACTTCGCCTTCAGGCTCAACACGCGCTTTAGACCCTTGCTTAATTGTACCGTCCGAACGTACCACCATTTCGTTATACAATTTCGGATTCGCGAAGGTCGCACGTTGTGCCGTTAAATGGTCACCACGGTGCGTTGCGTATGAGTTAAAGTCTTCCTCAGGAACGCCCATTTTATGTAGATATTCACCTGCTGCCGAATCCATCATAATCGCATTCGATGGTGATAAATGGTCTGTGGTGATGTTATCGCCTAAAATCGCAAGCGGACGCATATTGGCTAAAGTACGTGGTGCTGCAAGTGCGCCTTCCCAATATGGCGGACGGCGGATATAAGTACTTTGCGGACGCCAATCATACAATGGGCTTGCCGCTTGAACCTTCTCACCCAAATCAAACATAGGGATATACACTTTCTTAAATTGCTCAGGTTTTACCGCAACTTTTACCAGTGCATCAATTTCTTCATCAGATGGCCAAATGTCTTTTAAGTAAATTGGGTTACCGTCTTTATCGTGCCCTAGCGCATCAGTTTCGATGTCAAACCGAATCGTCCCTGCAATCGCATACGCCACAACTAAAGGTGGTGATGCCAAGAACGCTTGTTTTGCATAAGGGTGGATACGACCATCGAAGTTACGGTTACCTGATAAAACAGCCGTTGCGTAGAGGTCACGGTCGATAATTTCTTGCTGGATTTTTGGATCTAACGCACCTGACATCCCGTTACATGTGGTACATGCATACGCCACGATACCAAAACCGAGTTTTTCTAAATCACCGAGTACACCTGCTTCTTCTAAATACAATGCTGCTGCTTTAGACCCTGGTGCAAAAGATGATTTCACCCACGGTTTACGCACTAAGCCTAACTCGTTTGCTTTACGAGCAAGCAAGCCAGCTGCAACCGTATTACGTGGGTTAGAGGTATTGGTACAAGAGGTAATCGCAGCGATGATGATTGCACCATCAGGCATTAAGCCTTCTGCTTCTTGCGCACGCGCTGCTTCTAAATTGCCTGCAATACCTTTGGCTTTTAAATCACTTGTTGATACACGCGCATGTGGATTAGATGGCCCTGCAATGTTACGAGTGACTGTAGATAAATCAAAACGGAGTACACGTGGGTACTCGGCTTTAGTCATATCACTTGCCCACAGACCAATTTCTTTGGCGTAGGTTTCTACAAGCTTCACTTGCTCAGGCTCACGACCTGTAAGCGTTAAATAATCAACGGTGTTTTGGTCGATATAGAACATCGCAGCCGTTGCACCATATTCAGGGGTCATATTCGAGATCGTTGCACGGTCACCAATCGACATGGTGTCTGCACCTTCACCAAAGAACTCTAAATAGGCACCGACGACTCGCTCTTTACGCAAGAACTCTGTTAAAGCCAATACGATATCAGTTGCAGTAATACCCGGCTTACGCTGACCAACAAGCTCTACACCAATAATGTCAGGTAAACGCATCCAAGATGCACGACCAAGCATCACGTTTTCAGCTTCTAAGCCACCGACACCAATTGAAATCACACCCAAAGCATCGGTATGCGGTGTATGAGAGTCTGTTCCTACACACGTATCAGGGAAAGCCACGCCACCACGGTTTTGAATCACTGGAGACATTTTCTCCAAGTTGATTTGGTGCATGATGCCGTTACCCGCAGGGATTACATCGACATTTTCAAAGGCAGTTTTGGTCCATTCAATAAAATGGAAACGGTCTTCATTACGGCGATCTTCTACTGCACGGTTTTTCTCAAATGCATCAGGATCAAAACCACCGTACTCGACTGCGAGTGAGTGATCGACAATCAGCTGAGTTGGTACCACGGGATTGACTTTAGATGGGTCTCCACCTTGATCGGCAATCGCATCACGCAAACCTGCAAGGTCCACCAATGCTGTTTGACCCAAAATATCGTGGCAGACCACACGTGCTGGATACCAAGGGAAATCATGGTCTTGTTTGTTAAAGATTAACTCTTTAAGAGACTGCTCTAAAATTGCAGGGTCGCAACGGCGTACCAATTGCTCTGCAAGCACTTTAGAAGTATATGGGAGTTTTGCGTATGCGCCTGGCTGAATATCCTCAACGGCTTGACGCACATCATAATATTCGAGCTGGGTACCTTGCAGTGGTTTACGGTAGTTGTTATTCATCGCGTTCCTGCCTTGCCTTGAGCATCTTTTTTCTAAACTTTCTAAACATTTTGTTGTTGATGAGACTTCATCATTTGTGATGGCATAGTACACTGCTGAAAGTCCATTTCCCAAATCTTATATATTTCATGCACTTAGGTACAAAAAATAGGGTTTTTGAAATATTTTGTTTCAAATAATGCAGTTAAATTAGCAGTTATGTGCTTTTTTTTGAAAAATAGTGGAAAATTGGGATAATTCTTTAGTATTAGATTCAGATTCGAGCATAGAAAATGAACAATTTATCTTTCTCCTCATTTACGCTTAATGGCGTGGATGCTCAAAAATTTTTACAAGGTCAAGTGACGTTGCATGTTGAACGCCTTGAGGAAAATATCACGCGCTACACAGCAATTTGTGATTTAAAAGGTCGAATTCACTTTGGTTTATGGTTAACAAAGCTGAATCCTGAAAGCTTTGTCATTGTAACCACTCAAGATCAAGCTGAAGAATTTTCCAAACACATTAAAAAATTCGGTGCTTTTTCCAAAATGAAACTTGAAGAAGCTAGTCAGGTCTATCCTACGCTTCAAGGTGACACCACAACGTTCTCAGCAGAAGTAACAGATATTGCCGCTTGGCAAGTTCAGGCCATTCAACAGGGTCAAGCTTACATTGATCAAGCCATAGAACACGTGTTCCAACCCCAAGAACTCCGTTTACATCAACGTGAAGGCGTTCACTATGACAAGGGTTGTTACTTGGGTCAGGAAGTCATTGCACGCTTATGGTTTAAAGCCAAACCGAAAGCGTGGTTACATCTGATTCAAGGTACAGGTGCTGTGCCTGCAGAAGCGGAACAACTCGATAAAAGCGTACAAGTGGTCAATAGTGCTGCATTTGAAAATGGTTATATCGCTTTGGTGGTGGCACGCCCTGAAGCATTAGCAGAGTTAGACGTGACTGTTTTAGATTTGCCTGAGTATTTAAATGGTGATGTGGCTAGACCACAGTAAAATAATCTAAAAAAAACCTCCATTTAGGAGGTTTTTTTATTAACTAATAGGCTGAGGATTTGGAACATATTTCCGGTAAATGATCAGGTTTAATATGACCAATACCGCACAACACCAGTACATAAATTCAAAGCTCCATTGTGCAATAACCAATCCCATTACAACTGAACCAACTGCCAGACCAATATCAAAACAAATAAAGAATGTTGATATTGCATGCCCCATCCGATGTTTATCTACGGTTTGAATGGTGAGCGTTTGCAAACAAGGAAATACTGAACCATATCCAATTCCAATAAAAATTGCAGATAACCACAACATCCACTGATTATTGACTAGTGTTACGACCACAAGTCCAATCGCAAAAAATATAAAAGAAGGAACGATAACAGCACGCGGACCTTGACGATCATAAATTTTACCAACCCAAGGTCTTACAATTAACATCGAAACCGCAAACAATATAAAAAATACACTGGTATACGCCAGCAGCTGTTTGCTCTCACTGTAAACCGTAATAAAACTGGTAATACTCGAGTAGGCAAAAGCTGTAAGTAAAGCAACACCACTTACAGCAAAAACTTTAGGCTCAAGAAAATCATCTAGCTTAAAACCTTTTTTATTCATT
Organism: Acinetobacter sp. ANC_7513; assembly: GCF_056779915.1. NCBI lineage: Bacteria > Pseudomonadati > Pseudomonadota > Gammaproteobacteria > Moraxellales > Moraxellaceae > Acinetobacter > Acinetobacter sp. ANC_7513. The sequence goes on along the minus strand of NZ_JBWYIW010000009.1, from coordinate 104,448 downwards.
TTATTTTGCTGAGGTATCTGATTCGCTGGAATATTTAATAGCCAGCTAAAAATTAGACCTAAACTGATGAGCACCGCGAGAGCACCGAATAAAATTTGGAAGCTATAAAATTGAATCATGGTAAGCGCAATTAATGGTCCAAATACCACACCTAGGTTAGTGGACATCACATAATAACCCATGCCTTCACCTTTACGATGCTCAGGAATAAAGTCATTCGCGACTGGAACAGCCACAGTGGTCAACACACTAAACCATATCCCATGTAAAAATCGTATAAGCAACAATGACCACATGTTATCAATGAATAAATAAGCAAATGCAAAGACCGCAAAAAACGTGCTCGATCCACGCATAGTGAGTCGCTTACCCATTTTTTGAATGATCATGCCTGAAAATGGTCGTACTGCTATTGATGAGGCGAGAAAAAGCGTTAACGCTAATCCTGCTTCTTCAACTGATCCCGCTAAATCCTTCACAATGTAAATCGGAAGGACAGCCAACATGGCAAAGTAGTAAATAAAAACAAATAAATTATTTAATACACACAAGATAAATGAACGATTCCAAAGTCGTTCGGTGGTTACACTCATGAAAATCTACTCTTGTCGCATTAATGTTTAGGCGTGAGGACGTAATGGATCTAAACTCAGTTTGACCAATTGACGGATATAGTGCTCATCAGGCAAATGATTAAAAAAAATAATTTGGTAATGAATAGGACCATACAGTCGATCAAGTACCAAATCATAGTGATCATGTTCAATCAGCTCCCCCGCCTCAATCGCCTGTTGGATCAGTTGGTGCAGTTGAACTCGTTTAGGTAATAAATATTGCTTGAAGAATGTTGCAGCCAATTCACGATGATTCGCCATAACCACCAACATCGCTCGTCCCACTGGATGATCTAAAGCCTTAGCCAAACGAAGCAATTGTTGATTAAGATTTTGTTCAAGGTCGAGCTCTGGCTCAAACTCAAAAATTGAGAGTGTGAGCTCTTTAAAGGTGTCCAGAACCAATTCAGATTTATGTGACCACCATCGATAAATAGTCGACTTTCCCACCCCAGCACGTGAAGCTATGTCTTCTACTGTCAGTTGGTGATATTCCACTTCAGTCAAAGCCTGTTTGACTGAAGCTAAAATACATGATCGGCGTCGTGCACTTTTGTCTTCGCTTGCCATGAAATCCCCCCAAATAAAACGATACGTTTCGTATCGTTTTATAATAAAGAGTTTTTATTGATAAAGATATGAAAATAAGACCAAGGCATTAGATAGAATAGATTTTAACTCTCAATCGATTGAGAGATGACTCATAAAAAAAACCTCCTATATCGCTAGGAGGTTTTTTTCTAAAAGCCATGAAATAATTTATTCATATCCTTCACCACATAATCTTTAAAATGAAATGCTCTCGCGTGTTTAGCATCAAACTTTACGGTTAAATCACCTTTTTGGAATACATACACTCGATTCTCCTGACTCACCAAATACTGCTCGCCAAGTTTCAATAAGAGCGCATCTATCTTTTGTTCATCTGGGATTGAATCATCTTGAAAAACTTTATCGTAATTACGTTTAATGCCTTTTATAAACATCGTTGAACACCTCATTGCACAATGCGTATTTAAGCAAAACCATCGAAGAACTACTAGTGGATTAAAATTTTGGTTAAATCCATATATTCAAGGCTGAACAACATAAATCCAGTGTCGTTTATATGCTTATACTGCAATACACACACTTTATTCACAAAGCGAAGCTAAATTTGAAGGATGTATACATATTCTATATTTACATTCACATAATTCGGACTATGATGAAATGGTGTAAAACTCTATTTACATCAAATAAATAGGGTTGCTTTTAAGATAGGTATAAAACAATTATGAAAAAAATATTATGTGGTGCTTTACTCGCTGTTGCCACCTCATTTAGCTTCGCTGCCGCACCAGTCGATCCTGCATTCAGCAAAGTACAGGAACTGATTCAAGCAAAGAATTACAATGCGGCCTACCAAGAACTTGAACGCTTATCAAAAGCAGGGAATCCTCAAGCGACTTATAACTTGGCATATCTCACTCAAGCTGGTCAAGGAACCAAACAAGACAACAAAAAAGCAGTACAACTTTATGAACAAGCTGGCACTGCAGGCTATCCTTTAGCCAATTATGTATTGGCGCAAAACTATGCCACTGGCGGCTTGGGTCTGACCAAAAATGAAAAAAAATCTCGTGAATACTTAGATAAAGCTGCAGCTCAAGGTTTTGAGGATGCGATTGTTGAATCTGCTGTTCTACTGTTTTCTGAAGGCAAAGAACAATCTGATAAGCTCGCGTTGCAAAAACTTGATCCTTTAATTAAGAAAGGAAGTTATCCAGCCATTCATGCTCGTGCTTTATACGATATTTCATTAGGCTTTAAGACCAAAACTGAAGCGCCTGTGAAAAAAGGTTTAGCGAGCATTCAAGATTTAGGTAAAAAAGGATACATCCCTGCGCTTATGGCCATTGGTAATATGTTTGTAAACGGGAATATCGTTCCGCAAAACCTACCTGAAGCAAAAAAAATATTTAGTGCTTTAGCAGATGAAAATATTCCTCAAGCCAAAGAAAATCTAGCGATCGTGAACAAACTGATTGCTGAGAATGCAAAAAAACCTGCAGCAAATACGAAAGCTAAATCATAAGCATTAATTTAAATTTTAAACCGCTGCTCAAATACAAAAACCCTATCACGAGATAGGGTTTTCTTATATGAAAAGGATATTTATGATTACATTTTAGGTTTTACTCAATTACCACCATAAAATAATTAATCCAGCAGTCACAATAAATCCAATGACTGTACTCATCAATAAAGGTGTAATTGCACGATCATTGAGCCCATATGCTTGTCCCAACATTCCAAATAATGCAGGTGTAGGTAAAGCTGCAATCAATGTCCCTACATACACGATATCCATTGGTGCTTGAGCAATAAATCGTAGAGTCAAATACATGAGTATTGGAAAAATAAAGTTGGACGATAGAACAATATAAAGACTCTGCTGATTGACATATTTTAGGGTTAAACCTGCGATGCTTCCGCCAATCACAAATAACGCCAAAGGAGATGCCGTCTGACCAATCATTAAGAAAACTTGATCTATATAATGCGGCAGTTTAACCTGAAAAACCGCGCACACAATTCCGATTACCACACCAATAAACAATGGATTTTTACATAAGTTTATAAAGTTATTTTTTAATGTATTGAGTACTGCTTGCTGATTTTGAGCTTGCAACCCCGCAATAAATAAAGCTGCTGGAACAAGAAAAACACTTTCGATAATTACAATTAAAGAAGTAAAAGCAAGCGCAATATGACCAATCAATAGACTTAAAATGGCCGTACCAAGTAGTCCAGTATTAGACATTGACGCTCCAATCGAGAGGATGGCAGCATCACTTAAATTGTTTTTAAAATGCTTTACCAAAATCCCTAAAGCGATTGCAAATACAAAGGCGGTCACCACAATATAACTGTAAAAAAGTTCAGGTTGCCATATCGCATCAAGATCTTTTGATGAAAGCGCTTGTAAAAATAGAGCAGGTAAAGCGACTCGAATGACGAATGTACCGACAATGGAGACTTGCTCTTTGCTAAGTAAATTCAGTTTAACCGAAGCATATCCCGAAAAAAGCAGTAAAAAAATCGGAATAATGACCGATAAAACCATGACTTAGCATCCCTAGCTATTGTATGAGTTAGTCAAATTATCATACAACAGCCGTCATTACCCAGGATGACTTTTTAAGTATACCTTTATGCCTATTTTATCTATCAGCATATGGCTTAAATAATGATTTCACATCATGCGGTTGGCATCGTAAGTATTGTGGACTGATTTCGACTTCTGCTTTTAATTCTGCAGCAGCATGCCATGGCCATCTTGGATTAAATAGTATTGCCCTTGCGAGCCCGATTGCATCAGCTTTGCCTTGTTGTAAGACATCTTCCGCCTGTTGAGGTTCAGTGATCAGCCCAACAGCAATCACTGGAATGTCTACGTGTTTCTTGATTGCTTCCGCAAATGGAACTTGGTAATTAGGACCAATCTGAATATTTTGATCGATATGTAATCCCCCTGATGATGCATGGATATAAACTGCACCAAGTTTTTCTAATGCCTTTGATAACCCAATTGAGTCATCAATATTCCATGCCTTTTCTTGCTCCATCCAGTCTGTTGCAGACAAACGAACACCGATTGGATAGTTGTCTGGAACAGCATTTTTGATCGCCTGAAAAACCTCTAAAGTTAGACGAATGCGATTCTCAAAACTTCCACCATATTCATCTGTTCTTCGATTAGATAAAGGGGACATAAATTGATGTAATAGATAACCATGAGCCGCGTGGACTTCGATGAGATCAAAACCTGCATCTACAGATCTGACTGCTGCAGTTGCAAAGTCATCGATAATTTTTTTGATTTCCTCGATACTTAATTCATGAGGAGCCTGATCATCTGGATTAAATGGTAAATCACTTGCAGATACCGTTTGCCAGCCATGTTCATGATTCGATGAGAATTGACCACGTCCCAACCATGGTTTATCAGTTGAAGCTTTACGTCCCGCGTGCGCTAACTGAATGGCGATTGGCGTTGGAGCAATCGATTTTACCTTATCAATCAATGCTTTTAATTGTGCACGTTGTAAATCATTCCATAACCCTAAATCTGCAAAACTGATACGACCTACAGCTTGTACCGCAGTTGCTTCAATAATATATAATCCAGCACCCGACAATGCATAACTCGCCCATTGTTGTTCATGCCAAAAACTATGCTCCCCTGCTTCATTCGCAGAATACTGACACATGGGAGCAATAATAATTCTATTTTTGAGTGATAAATTTCCGAATTGAATTGGCTCAAATAATTTTGCCACACTGAATCTCCCTGATTTTAAATTGATTTATTTGTAGCAGTGTACAACGCATTTACGCGATAAATCATCTAAGTTCATTTCATCATTGAATGCTTTAAAAAACATTTTAAAACTTAACCATGAAGGCACTAGATGGATTGTGTATCATATTCTGTTCAAGCGTAATATCTTGTAGTTCACTCGATGCTGCTTGCAATATCCTCATTTAACCCAATATTTTTCTACTCGCCCATTTAACAGAGTTTCCATGCCTGAATTACCTGAAGTTGAAACCACGAAAACCAGCTTGCTCCCTTTGCTGAATCAAAAAGTACTTTCTGTTCAAGTCAATAATTCAAGTCTGAGATGGCCTATACCAAATGATGTAAATCAATTGGTCGGTCAACGACTGATAGGGCTAACACGTCGATCCAAATATATTTTGGCACAATTTGAAAATGCGACCATGTTATGGCACTTGGGAATGTCAGGCAGCTTTCGTTTGAGTGATTCACGTGATGCATTGAGAAAGCATGATCATTTCATCATACAATTCGATGATATCCAATTACGCTACCACGATCCTCGTCGTTTTGGTTGCATTTTATGGCTAGATGATCATGCTCAATCCAAACTTTTAGATACGCTTGGACCTGAACCTTTAAGTGAATCTTTCAATGCTGACTATCTAGAGCAGAAATTTAAAAATAAGAGTGTTGCAGTCAAAGTTGCAATTATGGATAACCACATTGTTGTGGGTGTTGGAAATATTTACGCAACTGAAAGTCTGTTTAATTTGGGCATTCATCCTGCACAACCCGCCTCTAGTCTTACACGGTCACAAATTGAAAAATTTGTCATTGAAATCAAACGAATCCTTAAACAAGCAATTGATTTAGGCGGATCTACTTTACGTGATTACACCAATGCCATGGGCGAAAATGGCTACTTTCAACAAACGCTATTGGCTTATGGGCGCGCTGGTGAAATGTGCATCAACTGTGAAACAACTTTAGAAAATATTAAGCTCGGGCAACGTGCTTCTGTTTTTTGCCCTGAGTGTCAACCGCTTAAGCGACCTCAAGCCTCAAATAATCCTGTATCAAAGGTAAAATCCAAATGAAATCAGCAATTGTTCGGCATATTTTAGTCAAAGATAAAGACCTGTGTATCCAACTTAAACAAAAGCTTAAAGACGGTGCTGATTTTGCTAAAATTGCTAAGCAACACTCAACTTGTCCCTCAGGAAAAAAAGGAGGGGAATTAGGTGAGGTAAAGAAAGGACAATTGGTTGGTCCTATCGATAAGGCAGTTTTTAGTTTGGCTGAACGTGAATTACATGGACCAATTAAGAGTCAATTCGGCTGGCATTTACTCGAAATTAAATTTCGTATGGATTTTTAAACTTCCTGGATTCCCCTCTCCTTTTAGGAGATGAGAAGCATCGCTTCGCAAGGGAGAGCTAAGAATCAATACCTCCCAGCCTCCCTTTGACAAAGGGGGATTTCGGGCGATTTTAAAAAAATGATGAGATATAAAAAACGGCGCATTTAGCGCCGTTTTCATTGTATAAGCATTAACCTTTACGTTTTAATTCGTCACGAATTTCACGAAGTAATTCGATATCTTCTGGAGTAGCTTCAGGTGCTGGAGCTTCCTCCTCTTGCTTACGACGCATTTTATTCATCAATTTCACTAACCAGAATACCACCCATGCAAGCAGGATGAAGTTGATGAGAATCGTCAAGAAATTACCGTAAGCCAAAACATTTAAACCCGCTTCTTGAGCGGCAGCAAGCGTTGTAAGGTTATTTGGATTATCTCCTAATACAACAAACCAGTTTGAATAATCAACATCACCGCCTAAGATCCAACTGATAATTGGCATGATGACATCTTTCACCATTGAATCGATGATTTTACCAAACGCCCCACCAATGATCACACCGACCGCCAGATCCATTACATTGCCTTTCACGGCAAATTCTTTAAACTCTTTAATAATGCTCATTTTTTCTCCAAAATTTTTCTATGCATTAATGTGACATAATATACATTATTCTTAATGATATTTCCGTCTAAACTCGTTGGTTTTCCACCAAAATCATAAGTATCTCTGTTTAAATAAACAAGATCTTGTCCAAATCAACTACAACAATTCAACAACTTTTATTTCATATCTTAAATGATGTAGTCAAGATATAAAAAAACCGCTCTTTTGAGCGGTTTTTTTATTTAAATCAATTAAGATTTATTACGTTTACGTTCGTTTTCAGTCAACCAACGCTTACGAATACGAATTGATTTAGGTGTAACTTCAACAAGCTCATCATCTTGAATAAATTCAAGTGCTTGTTCTAACGTATATTCAATCGCAGGAACAAGTGTTAATGCATCATCAGTACCTGATGCACGAACGTTTGTTAATTGTTTCGCTTTAGTTGGGTTTACAACCATATCGTCAGAACGAGAGTTAATACCAATAATCATACCTTCGTAAACTTCTAACTGAGGTTTAGCAAATAGACGACCACGGTCTTGTAAACTGAACAATGCATAGCCCAAGCATGTACCTTGAACCATAGAAATCAACACACCGTTTTGACGTTTTGCAACAGAACCTTGTTTCATTGGTCCATAGTGCGAGAAACTTGAGGTCATGATACCAGTACCTGAAGTCATGGTCATGAATTCTGAACGGAAACCAATCAAGCCACGTGAAGGTACAGTTGCTTCAATACGAATACGACCTTTACCGTCGACTTCCATATTGGTCATTTCACCTTTACGGTTACCCATTTGTTCCATTACAGCACCTTGATGCTGTTCTTCTACGTCAAATGTTACGTTTTCGTATGGCTCTTGCATTTCGCCGTCAATCTCTTTCAAGATTACTTGCGGACGAGATACACCCATCTCGAAGCCTTCACGACGCATGTTTTCGATCAATACCGAAAGGTGAAGTTCACCACGGCCCGACACTTTAAAACGGTCAGGACTGTCAGTATCTTCTACACGAAGTGCTACGTTGTGAATTAATTCGCGATCAAGACGTTCACGGATGTTACGTGAGGTCACAAACTTACCTTCTTTACCGGCGAATGGTGAGTTGTTAACTTGGAATGTCATCGATACTGTAGGCTCATCTACAGAAAGCGGTGGCAATGCTTCAACATGTTTAGGATCACAAATCGTGTCAGAGATATGAAGTTCGTCCATACCTGTTACACATACGATGTCACCTGCAGAAGCAGATTCAACGTCAATACGCTCCAAACCATGGTAACCCATGATTTTTAAGATACGACCGTTACGTGTTTTACCATCTTTGTCGATTACCGTTACAGGTGTGTTCAATTTCACTGAACCACGTTGGATACGACCAACACCAATAACACCAACGAAGCTGTTATAGTCAAGTGAAGACACTTGCATTTGGAATGGACCATCAACATCCACTGCTGGCGGCTCAACGATGTCTACGATTGTTTGGAACAACGGAGTCATGTCTTCAGCCAATTCTTCTGGTGAAGGACCTGCTACACCACGAAGACCAGAAGCATAAACCACAGGGAAGTCTAACTGTTCGTCAGTACCACCAAGGTTATCAAATAAATCGAATACTTGATCGATTACCCAGTCAGGACGCGCATTAGGCTTGTCAACTTTGTTGATAATTACGATTGGTTTCAAACCACGTGCGAACGCTTTTTGCGTTACGAAACGAGTTTGTGGCATTGGACCTTCTTGTGAGTCTACCAAAAGAAGTACACAGTCAACCATCGACATTACACGTTCAACTTCACCACCGAAGTCGGCGTGTCCCGGGGTATCCACGATGTTGATACGGTATTCAGTATCAGTACGTTTATCTAACCATTTGATTGCAGTATTTTTTGCAAGAATGGTAATACCACGTTCACTTTCAATAGCGCCTGAATCCATGACACGCTCGATCTCACCCGCGCGTTCACCCAAAGCACCTGATTGTTGTAAAAGTTTGTCGACAAGAGTCGTTTTACCATGGTCGACGTGTGCGATGATGGCAATATTACGGAGAGTTTTAATATCTGACATGTAAATTCGATACGCTTTAAATTTGAGGGCAAATTATACAGAAAAATCCTAAACTTTTATAGTGACTGTTTCTTTACAATTTCATTTTTTTTTGACGAATGGTTATGTTTCGGTTTTGTAAACCCATGTAACTCGATTAGAATGTCGGCACTTTCGCTTAATCTAGATGGTATAGACCATGTCTGCTCCCGACCAATCTCAAGAACCGAAACTCGATCTTGTTTATGGTTTAGACGATAAACCAAAACCGTTCATCGCTTTTCTCGCTGCCATTCAGCATTTACTTGCCATTATTGTTCCGATTGTTACTCCTGGTCTATTGATCTGTTTGGCTTTAGGTGTTTCTAAAGAAGATACAAACATGATCCTCTCCATGTCATTGGTGATTTCAGGTATTGCGACATTCTTACAAAGTAAAAAGGTTGGTCCTTTCGGTGCAGGCTTACTGATTGTTCAAGGTACAAGTTTTAACTTTATCGGTCCTATTATTGGGATTGGCTCAGCAATGGTTGCCGCGGGAACTCCAGTTGAAACTGTTATGGGTTCAATTTTTGGTGTCGTGATTGCAGGCTCATTCATTGAAATGGGAGTTTCACGCATATTACCATGGGTGAAAAAACTCATTACTCCACTTGTGACTGGTATTGTTGTACTTCTCATTGGCTTAACCTTGATTAAAGAAGGTTTAATCTCAATGGGTGGTGGTTACCAAGCGATGGGGAATAACACTTTTGCCAATACAGACAATCTCATTATGTCTTGTACTGTTTTGGCATTAATCATTCTCTTAAACCGCTTAAATGTTACATGGGTTAAGAGTAGTGCGATATTAATTGCACTGATCGTAGGTTATGCGCTAGCAGGCTTCATGGGCCATTTAGATTTTTCTGGCTTAGAAAATGCACCTTTGGTTCAAATCCCTACACCAATGCACTTTGGCTTAGACTTCTCTTGGAGTTTATTTATACCAATGGCATTTATTTATCTGGTTACTTCATTAGAAGCGATTGGTGATATCACCGCGACTTCTAAGTTATCTAATCAACCTGTTGATGGTCCGAAATGGATGGAGCGCATTAAAGGTGGTGTACTCGTCAACGGTGCAAACTCCTTACTCGCTGGTTTATTTAATACTTTCCCGAGTTCTGTTTTTGCTCAAAACAACGGAGTAATCCAATTAACTGGTGTAGCTAGTCGCCACGTGGGTATATGGATCGCCGCTCTATTAGTTATTTTGGGTTTACTACCAGCAGTGGCTGCCATCATCCAAGCTGTTCCTCAAGCTGTACTGGGGGGCGCTGTCATGGTGATGTTTGGGGCTGTTGCAGCATCAGGGATTAATATCCTTTCTGGTATTCAGCTTGACCGCCGTGCATTGCTTATTATTGCAATTTCACTTGCTCTTGGTTTAGGTGTTGCTCAAGTTCCACAGATTCTTGAACATATGCCTGAACTCATTCGTAATATATTTAGCTCTGGTGTAGCAACTGGCGGCATTGCAGCCTTGATCTTGAACTTCGTTCTACCTGAAGCAAAGAAATAATTTAGATTGAATAAAAGACTGCCCAGCATTGTCTGGGCTCTTTTATTCTGTGGAGAAATATATGGTTCCTCAAAGTGAAGTTGTTATTCGTCAACATAACTTTCTGAAAGGTCGAATATTATTAGTCAATGCACCAACTGATGACTTAAGCACTCAGCTCGATAAAAACATTCAGGCTTCAGTATGGACATGGAATTATAACGACTTTCTATTTTTCCAAAATCAAAATATTCCTGTTCATTTTGGGACGGATATCCCTGAAGCAGAATATGATCAAGTTATTGTTTTTGTGCCTAAAGCCAAAGAGCTTTTGAATTACTTACTACACAGTGTGGTATTAAAACTCGGTCTTGGTGCATCAATTTTTCTTGTCGGTGAAAAGAAAGGTGGCGTTGAACGAGCAGCAAAACAACTCGTTCCATTTGGCAAATGTGTCAAACTTGATAGCGCTCGTCATTGTCAAATGTGGCAATTAATTATCGATCAGACTCCTACGCCTCGAACTTTAGAAAATTGGGCTCAACAATATACAATTCCAACACCGAATGGCGAATTACAGATTTATGCTTTACCTGGTGTATTTAGTCAAAATAAACTTGATATTGGTACAGCTGTATTTCTCCCCTACCTCAATCGAGTGAGTTCAGGTAAAATCGCTGACTTCGGTTGTGGTGCTGGCATTATCAGTGCATATTTAGCCAAATTGAATCCCAAAAATCGTATTTTTGCGCTTGATGTGGATGCTTTTGCGCTCGCCTCCACCCGCCTAACATTTGAAAAAAATAATTTGTCACCAGAACAGCTCGAAATCAAAGCTGTGACTGGCATTGAAGATGCGCCACTATTTTTACATGCCATCGTCAGTAACCCTCCTTTCCACCAGGGTATATACACTGATTACAATGCGAGTGAGAATCTTTGTAAGACATCACGTCGCCATCTAAAATCTGGTGGTGAACTTTGGATCGTGGCAAATCGTTTTTTAAACTACCCAACTCTCATTGAGCAAAATTTTGGTCAATGTGAAACTTTGACTGATCAACAAGGCTTTAAAGTACTGTTTGCAAGTACTCAAAAGAAATCATAAGGAACTTTCGATGAGCGAAACCGGTCAACTTAAGCGAAAGCTTGGAGCACGCCATCTTAATATGATCGCCATTGGTGGTTCTATCGGTACAGGACTATTCCTAGCTTCGGGTGCAACAATTGCCAATGCGGGCCCTGGTGGTGCATTACTTGCCTATTGTTTAATTGGCGTAATGATTTACTTCCTCATGACCAGCTTAGGCGAACTCGCAACACACAATCCAACATCAGGTGCTTTCTTCACCTATGGCACCAAATATGTCGAAGGTGGGTTTGGATTCGCACTAGGCTGGAACTATTGGTACAACTGGGCGATAACCGTCGCATTTGAACTTGTTGCAGTTCAATTCATCATGAAATTTTGGTTTCCTGATATCCCAGGTTTCTATTGGAGTGCCATTTTCCTTGCTATCGTTTTTGGTATTAACGCCTTAACAGTCAAAGGTTTTGGTGAGTCTGAGTTCTTTTTCTCACTCATTAAAGTTCTTGCCATCATTGCATTTATCATCATTGGTATTTTCATGATTGCCAAAATCATGATGACACCCAATGTTGCAACTTTCGCAAATTGGTCAAAGGGTGAAGCGCCATTTGTAGGTGGTTTGTCAGCATTAATTGGTGTCGCGATGATCGCAGGATTCTCATTTCAAGGTACTGAAATGGTTGGTGTTGCCGCTGGTGAGTCGAAAGATCCGAAGAAAACCATTCCTATTGCGATTAAACAGATCTTCTGGCGGATTCTCTTATTCTATATCGTTTGTATTTTTATTATCGGTACATTGATTGCGTATGATGATCCTCGTCTAATGCAAGCTGCTTCAGATGAGAATATTGCATTATCACCTTTTACTTTACTCTATGAACAAGCAGGCTTTGCTTTCGCTGCAAGTGTCATGAATGCAGTCATTCTTACGGCTATCCTTTCTGCCGGAAATTCAGGAATGTACTCTTCCACACGAATGCTGTTTGATATGGCAAAAAATGGAAGTGCACCCAAAGTTTTCTCCAAACTTGATGGCCGCGGTGTACCAATGAATGCACTTTATGCCACGACAGCAATCGCAGCACTATGCTTCTTGACGACATTTATTGGTGAAGAGGAAGTATTTAATTGGCTTCTGAATATGTCTGGTATGTGTGGCTTTATCGTATGGCTCGGTATCGCAATCTCTCATTACCGATTCAGGAAAGGCTATTTGGCTCAAGGATATAAGTTAGAAGATTTAGCATATCGTGCAAAATTTTTCCCTTTTGCACCGTGGTTCGCTTTTATTTTGTGTGCAATCGTGGTGTTAGGTCAAAATTATCAAGCCGTACTTGATGGGGAGTGGATCGCAGTAGTCTCCACATATATTGGGATCTTCTTATTCTTAGCAATATGGCTAGTGTATAAGTTCAAGTACAAAACCAAGTTGATTCAATATCAAGATATGGATGTAAAACCAATTCAAGTCGATCAAGACTAATAAAATAAAAAAACAGCTCAAATTGAGCTGTTTTTTTATTGTTAGATTATGATCTTATTGTATTTTTAAGGTTAAATTCACTCGACGATTCAATGCTCGACCCTCTTCTGTCGTGTTATCCGCAATTGGCTGATTTGGGCCATAGCCTTGTGTCGAAATCTGTTTAGGATCAACATTATATTGCATCACCAATTCATTACGCACAGCATTTGCTCGCTCAAGAGATACTTTTTGATTCGCTGATACTGACCCTCGATTATCTGTATGTCCATCCACTTGAAGTATAAAACTTTTATTCTGCGCCAAAACTTTTGAAGCTACTGTTAAATAAGGTTGATACCGAACATCAATTTGACGGGAATTGTGATTAAAGTAGAGCGGTAAACCTTGTTTTAATTCATTTAATATCTTTTGATCCAAGTCTTGTACACCAGTAGTTGATTGCATCTTTGTCGTTGTGCAAGCCGTCAAAGTTAAAGCAATGCATAAGCTTGCTATTAAACTATATTTCATCTTTATTCTCATTGTGTTGTTCATTATATTTTGTGAAATATATCACATTATTTAAAAAAGAGTTAAAAAAAACAGCTCCGAAGAGCTGTTCTTAATAATCAATTAAAGATTATTGTGCTGCTTGAGGTTGAGCAACTACTGTACGGCTACCAGAAATCGTAGCGAATACACGACGGTTCATCGCACGACCTTCTTTAGTTGCGTTGTCAGCAATTGGTTGATCCCAAGCAAAACCTTGAGTCGCTAAACGAGAAGCGTCAATGTTGTATTCGCTTACAAGAGCAGATTTCACAGAGTTAGCACGAGCTAAAGATAAACGTTCGTTCAACGCACGTGGACCAGTATTATCAGTGTGACCTTCAATACGAGCAGTTGCATTTGGATATTCGTTTAATTTTTCAGCTACTTTAGCAATTTCAGGCTTGTACTGATCTTTGATGTTAGACTTGTTCGTATCGAAGAATACGCGAAGTTCCATGTTAAGATCTTCAGTCAACTCTTGTGGAGCTGGTTGAACTGGAGCTGGAGCTGGTTGAACTGGAGCAACTTCTACTACTTCAGCAGCAGGCTTCAAGTGACCGCCTAAAACTACGTTAAGACCAGCAAGTGCTGTGTAGTTCCAGAAATCTTCGTCGATGTTATAAGTTGCACGAGCTTCTGTACGAAGAGATAGAGCATCATTTAAGCGCCAGAAAGCACCTACACCTGCATTACCTAAAGTACCTTCGTCATCTTTAAGATTTACACCATCGTATTCATATTTGTAGTGACCAGCACCCAAAAGAACGTATGGCTTAATTTTGCTGTCATAGTTCTTAGTGATTAAATCAGAAGTAACATAGAAGTTACCATTGATTTGAGTTTGCTTGTACTCGCCAACATCATTACCAGTAATTGTGCCTTCGATATCACCTTTTACTTGGTTATATTCAGCTTCAAAACCCAACCATGGAGTAAGTTCAATACCTAACGCAGCACCAACGAATAAATCGTCTTGTAATTCGATAATGCTGTCAGATAAGTGATCAGCAGCACCGTTGTTGTGTTGAGTGTCTTGGAATGTGTAACCCACTAATAGTGGAGTAACAGTTACACCAGCATTAGCAGCAGCGAATGGAGCAGCAACAAGCATAGCAAGTGCGATACGACTCAATTTCATGGATATCCTCCAGAGATAACAATTGTTTTTCAAGCTCAGCCTAAAATAATTATGGCTTCCTGAGATAGGCTTTTTTATACCCCAGTATTTTTTTTAAGCTACTCATGTTGAATCATACAAACACTTAAAGTGAATTCCAAGTGTTTGATTACTTTAATCAAGTAAATTATTGACAAAATTACTTACAATTTCCGTTGTAATTCGGTAATTTTTTACTCAATTTATCCGCATGAATAACTTATCTTTTCATTTTTGGTATATTAACAGCATTCAAAGGTGATAGTAATCATTTTTTATCACTTCAGCTTATAATATAACTTCACCAAGATTATCTATAAATTCAAATAATTAACAAATACTAGAAGCTTTAAAATGTATTCCTATTGTAAATCTCTTGCTTTTACCCTTTTAGAACTCATTTTCACGATCGTCATTATTAGTATTCTTGTGATGATAGCACTCCCTCATTATCATGAATTTCGTGAAAATCAAGAAAGGGCGCAAATTCTTAGCACGGTACGGCAAGCCATCAGCCAAGCTAAAGCCAATGCTGTAAGTTACCGAAGCCCTGTGATTATCTGTGCTTCTCAAGATTTAAAATCGTGTAAGAACAGTCAATGGCATAAAGGGTTTATCATCTTTCTAGATCAGAATCACAATCAACAATTCGATCCTCACGAAAAGCTTATTCAAGCAACTTCGACAGATTACCAATATGGTGATTTCAGTTGGAAAGGTGGTGTTACCAGCAAGAATACGATCACCTTCCAACCAGACTCTGGTTTACCACGTGGATCAATAGGACATTTTAAATACTGTGCACATTCAAATAAATCAAATCTAATCGTTAGACTTTCAATGATGGGACAGACTCGTCTTGAAGAAACTAAGACATGTGAATGACAACTTATCAGTCACATTTTACACACTATAGCCAATATTAATTGGCCTGATATTACATATACTCAAGCTGTAAAACAAAGCTAAATAAATTGGAGAGAATAATGACTGATATCGTCATCCTTAATGGTGCACGTACGGCAATGGGCGGCTTTCAGGGAAGTTTATCAAGTGTGACTGCACCAGAACTGGGTGCAGTGACCATTAAAGAGGCTATCTCACGCTCGGGTTTGCAGCCAGCAGACATTGAAGAAGTCATTATGGGTTGCGTTTTGCCTGCAGGTTTAAAACAAGGCCCTGCTCGCCAAGCCATGCGCAAAGCTGGACTACCTGACTCGACAGGTGCAGTGACAATCAATAAATTATGTGGGTCAGGCATGAAAGCTGTGATGCAAGCAGCTGATATGATTAAAGCTGGTTCAGCAAATTTTGTGGTTGCAGGCGGTATGGAGTCTATGACCAACGCTCCTTACGTCTTACCTAAAGCACGTGGTGGTTACCGCATGGGTCATGGTGAAATCAAAGATCATATGTTCTTCGATGGTTTAGAAGATGCTGAAACTGGTCGTTTGATGGGCTCATTTGCTCAAGATATGGCCAACACTAAAGGCTATACCCGTGAGCAAATGGATGACTTTGCAATACGTTCATTAAAGCGTGCTCAAACTGCGATTACTGAAGGCTACTTCAACGATGAAATCGTCCCTGTTACTGTGTCAACTCGTAAAGGAGATGTCGTTGTAGATAAAGATGAGCAACCTTTTAACGCAAACATCGATAAAATACCAACACTTCGCCCAGCTTTTGCTAAAGATGGTACGATCACTGCTGCCAATGCCAGCTCGATCTCTGATGGTGCTTCAGCCTTGGTTATCAGTTCATCTGAACAAGCACATACAAAGGGTTTAAATCCTTTAGCCAAAATTGTGGCATATGCCTCTAATTCACAACATCCCTCTGAGTTTACGATTGCACCAGTCGGTGCAATCCAAAAGGTTCTCGATAAAACAGGTTGGAATGTCGCAGAAGTCGACCTTTGGGAAATCAACGAAGCTTTTGCAATGGTCACAATGTGTCCTATTGATGAGTTCAAACTCGACCCTGAAAAAGTAAATATCAACGGCGGAGCATGTGCTTTAGGACATCCAGTAGGATCTACAGGTTCACGGATTATTTTAACGTTAATCCATGCACTTAAACGCACAGGTGGTCAACGTGGTATTGCTGCGCTTTGTATCGGTGGTGGCGAAGCAACTGCAGTGGCGATTGAGTTAATCTAAAGCGTCTAAAGCCCCTATTTTTCAAAGAGGGGCTTGAGGGAGATTTAAATGATCAATCCTCCCCTAAACCCTTCTTGACTAAAGGAGGGTAAATAAAAAAGCCTCTACTTAGCTAGAGGCTTTTTTATAATCTCAATTCAAAGCATAGCTTTGAATTATTAGACTTAAAGAATTTCTTTACGTAGTTGCTCTGGAGATTTCATTGACAATAAGCCTGGTGCAACGTCAAATGCAGTTTTCGCGCCATATTGACCCATTTGATTCATGCGGTAGCATGCACGTGCATAAGCCACAAGTACACTTGCAGTAAACTCAGGATTGCTATCTAATTTCAACGAAAACTCCATTACTTGAGTCTGCTCTGCACTACTATTACCACTGCGAATGACAAATCCACCGTGGGGCATACGATTATGCTCGTTACGAAGCGTTTCTTCATCAATGAAGTTCACAGTCGTGTTGTACTCTGCAAAATAGTCTGGCATGGTCACAATCGCCTGCTTTACAGCTTCAGCGTCAGCACCATTTTCAAGCACAACATAACATTCACGAGTATGTTTTTCTTTAGTGGTTAATATAGGACGTGAACCACTACGAACTTTATCAATCGCATCTTGTGATGGAATAGTATATTGAATACCTGCTTTAACACCCGCCACACGGCGAATCGCATCTGAGTGACCTTGACTCAAACCCTTACCCCAGAAAGTATAGGTTTCACCATCTGGTAATAATGCCTCACCAAATAAACGATTAATTGAGAACATGCCTGGATCCCATCCAATCGAAATCATTGCCGTTTTTTTGTTAGCAAGTGCAGGCTCATTCACTGCTTCAAAAAACTCAGGAATACGTGCATGCGTATCAAAACTATCTACTGTGTTGAATTTACTTGCCAATTCTGGTGTTTGTTTTGGAAGATCATCTTTAGATCCACCACATAAGATCAACACATCAATTTTGTCTTGAAGGTCATTTAAGTCATCCATATGAAAAACTTTCGTGTCACTAAAGCAAGGAGACACTGATTCAGGTGCACGGCGTGTAAAAATTCCCACAAGCTCTAAATCTGGGTTCTTTTGAATTGACGTTTCAACGCCACGACCGAGGTTGCCATAACCGACAATACCAATACGAATCAAATTTTGCATAACAACTGCTTCACTATTTAAATGATGGCAAGATCACTAGACTGAGTACTAAACATATACCGCAAAACAGTCTGATTGAATGGAGAAAAACCCGCACCAAAAATGATCAAATGAATACTAACATACTACAATAAACTGCACTTTTTTGGAGCAAATTTATCATTTAAATCAGTGTTAATCGATCAATTGAATCATATAAAAAACCGCTGCACTAAAGGCTTTGTCGCTATATATTTCTGAATGAATTAAAAAAATCTGCTCTAAATAGACATATGATTAAACTTTGACCTTCTATGTGTCATTTTGAATAGCGCTTAGGCTGAACTATGAATACCTAAATCTTGTTTCCATTAAATAAAAAAAGCTGAACCTAAGTTCAGCTTTTTTATCACTTAATAAAATTAAGCACCCGTTTGATAATTTGGTTTTGGTACAGCAGTCGACGCTTGATAAGGTTGAGTAAAGTCGTTTAAACCTGCCGCTGCTTCTGCAATGTCTTTACCTTCTTTAATCACGAAAGTATCGAAACCAGCACGCTTCATGTAGTTCAACACGTCTTTGAATACATCACCTGTTGCACGAAGTTCGCCTTGGAAGCCTTGGCGACGTAACAATGCGGCAAATGAATACCCACGACCATCATTAAAACCTGCAAACTCAATAAAAATTGCATCAAGCTGATCAAGTGGGAATTCATTGTTTTCAGGTGAGGCATCTACGGTTAGGTAAAGTGCTTTTTTACCTGAAACATTGGCAAGCTGGTCTAACTGCTCCACCGTTAAAACCACATCACCTTGTGGCAATACGCCATCTTCACCAATCAGTTGATAAGTATTGTCTGCAATCGTGCCATCCTTAGAGAGCACTTGTAGTGCGGTATTAAGCATATGCACGCTCCTTAAATGGTTGAATTCCTACACGACGGTAAGTATCAATGAACTCTTCACCTTCTTGACGTAAATCAAGATAAGTGTTCAAAATTTCTTCCACCACATCTGGTACTTTTTCAGCAGCAAATGATGGTCCTAAGATGTCACCGATTGAGGCATCATGGTCTGCATTACCACCCAATGTAATTTGGTAGAATTCTGCGCCTTTCTTGTCGACACCTAAAATACCAATATTACCCACATGGTGATGACCACAGGCATTCATACAACCTGAGATGTTCAAGTCCAATTTACCTAAGTTGTAAATTGTATCTAGATCATCAAAACGGCGTGAAATAGCTTCAGAAATCGGAATAGATTTCGCATTTGCCAACGAACAGAAATCACCACCTGGACAGCAGATAATGTCAGTTAAGAAACCAATGTGCGCGCGAGCTAAGTTATTCTTTTCAAGAATCGTCCAAAGCTCAAATAAGTCTTTTTGCGGTACATCAACAAGGGCAATATTTTGCTCATGCGTGGTACGCAATTCACCAAAAGTGTACTTATCTGCAAGATCAGCAATCAAGTTCATTTCTTCAGTGGTCACGTCACCCGGTGCAACGCCTGCACGTTTCAATGAAATTGTTACGATGCGGTAACCTTTCACTTTGTGTGCATTGGTATTGATGTTAAACCATTGTTTGAATTTCGGATGTGTAGCAAACAGTTCTGAGAAGTCTTCATCTGCATAATCTTGGTACGCAAATGGTGTAAAGTTCTGGTCCATTTTCGCCAGAGTATCTACATCAACTTTTAAAGTTTTAATTGTATGCGCAAATTCAGCTTCAACTTTTTCAGCAAAAACTTCAGGTGTTAAAGCTTTTACCAAGATTTTGATACGAGCTTTATATTTGTTATCACGACGACCATGTAAGTTATACACACGAAGTACTGCTTCTAAGTAAGCAATAAGGTCTTCACGTGGTAACCACTCTTTGATCACAGCACCAATGATCGGTGTACGACCTAAACCACCGCCAACCATGATTTTATAGCCCATTTCACCCGCTTCATTGCGAACGATATACACTCCGATATCATGAAATGCTGTTGCAGCACGGTCGATTTCAGCAAGTGCAGAAACTGCGATCTTGAACTTACGTGGCAAGAATGCAAATTCTGGATGGAAAGTTGACCACTGACGAATCAATTCGCATGTCGGTCTTGGATCTTCAATTTCACCAGCAACGACACCTGCATATTGGTCTGTTGTTGTATTACGAATACAGTTACCAGATGTTTGAATCGCATGCATTTGAACTGATGCCAACTCTTGCAACATGTCTGGCACATTTTCTAATGCTGGCCAGTTAAATTGAAAGTTTTGACGAGTAGAAACGTGTGCATAACCACGGTCATACGCTTTAGCGAGTTCAGCAATTTTACGAAGCTGTTTAGAGTTCATCAAACCATAAGGTACAGCGACGCGAAGCATCGGCGCATAACGCTGAACATATAATCCATTTTGTAAACGTAATGGACGATATTCATCTTCAGTAAGCTTTCCAGCTAAATAACGTTCCGTTTGATCACGGAATTGTGCAACACGTTCATTGATCAGTTGCTGATCGAAATCAGTATATAAATACATGGCGTACAGCTAGTAGTTTAATTTTAACGAAGCACAGCATAGCTTTTATTCATCTATCAATAAAATGCGTTTTTTACATATTTAATAGCGGTTTTATTGATATGTAATCACTCGAATCACTGATATATAGACAAACTCTGGATTCCAGTACTTATTCCACATAAAGATTTTATTTAACTATTCTTAGCACATAAATTCATATAGATTGTAAATTTGTTCTTTATTAAAAATTATCCGATCGTGATGTATGTATTTTCCCAGTACCCTTCTTTAAATTGACCCTCAATCAATTGCACATAACGACCATGAACTTGATCAATGGCAATACAATCATCTACATCCAAAACTCGATCTGTGTGCTGTTTTTGCCAATCTTTTCCAAAGAATGATTTACCACGTTCTTTAGCCGATGCACTATTTAAAGCGGGTACTAATACATAACGATGTAGCTCTCCGAACTCTTTAACGTGGTACCCACCTAAATTAATCAACCAGAGTTTCATTTCGTTTTCATTAGGAGCTGCATCTGTAAAATGGATTTGGAATTGCTGCTCATTATATTCCACTCCATTTACCTTCGCCCAAGCATCAATATGTAAGCCTTTCTGCTCACCAAACCAAGCATTTTTGAGTTGAGGATAGACTTCTTCTAGTGAATCCCCAACAGCCAAAACCACATCATGCACTTCAGTATTGGCACGTGCATGACGACCACCGAGCATTACAAGAAATAGGCTTGGCATGGTTGATTTCCTTTGGCTTTGACAAGACCATTAATCATACCTGAATTTGGATTTGCCACTACTGAAAAGAATGGATTGGCTGTGTTACTGATTTTTATACAGGGTTTAAAGATTAACCTGACCAATTCAACGATAATGGATACGTGGTGGCGACATGGATGTCCCCCGTTGAGCAGTATTACAAGAATGTAATATCTGCTCAACAGAAAGCCTTCGGTTACTTTGGGCTTTTCCAAAGTAACGTAAAAGTAAGTCCATGAAATAGCTCTTCAAATCTGAATCTCAAATAGATTCACACTCCAAACTGCCTTACTTTTTTTCGGTAAAAGTAACAAAATCATTTTGTATTTCTGATGATACTTGCCTGTATCACAGAAATACAGACGACATCCATGTCACCGATCCAAAAATCAAATTTTAGGAAAATATTTTAGCTTTTCTAGAGCGCATAAAAAAATCGCATCCAATGGCTTAAATGCGATTTTCTAAATAGCACCTCTCCCCTTACGAAGCAGTGCTTCTCATTCCAAAGGGAGAGGCTTAAAGGATGAATTACATTTCTACCATTTCCACGCCATCAATGCGTGCAACTGTCATTAAGTCTTTATC
Source organism: Acinetobacter sp. ANC_7513 (assembly GCF_056779915.1). NCBI lineage: Bacteria > Pseudomonadati > Pseudomonadota > Gammaproteobacteria > Moraxellales > Moraxellaceae > Acinetobacter > Acinetobacter sp. ANC_7513. The sequence continues at coordinate 82,480 of NZ_JBWYIW010000009.1, read as the reverse complement.
ACCACGACCTGAAACCGTTGCAATAATAATTTGATCTTTAGACATCGTTGGAGCCAACTTAGTCACATATGCCATCGCATGCGAACTTTCAAGTGCAGGAATAATACCTTCAATCTTAGTTAAGTCGCGGAAGCCTTGTAATGCTTCATTGTCATTAATTGGAACATACTCAACACGCTTCATATCTTTTAAGAAGCTATGCTCTGGGCCTACACCAGGATAATCCAAACCTGCTGAAATTGAGTGTGTTTCAATAATCTGACCTTGTGCATCCGACATAAGATAAGTGCGGTTACCATGCAGCACACCAACATGACCAGCATTTAATGGAGCAGAGTGTTTACCAGTTTCAATACCGTAACCAGCAGCTTCGACACCGTACATTTTCACATCTTGATCATTCAGGAATGGATAGAACAAGCCCATCGCATTTGAACCACCGCCGACACAAGCAACCAGTGCATCTGGTAGACGACCTGCTTGCTCTTGAATTTGACGGCGTGCTTCACGACCAATGATCGATTGGAAATCACGTACCAATTGAGGATATGGATGTGGACCTGCAACTGTACCAATCACGTAATAGGTAGAATCGACATTTGTTACCCAATCACGCATGGCTTCATTCATGGCATCTTTTAATGTTTTAGAACCACTTTCGACAGGAACAACAGTCGCGCCCAATAAACGCATACGATATACATTCATCGCTTGGCGTTTCACATCATCTGCACCCATGTATACAACACATTCAAGCCCTAAACGCGCTGCGATGGTCGCTGTTGCCACACCATGTTGACCTGCACCAGTCTCAGCAATAATACGTTTTTTGCCTGATAACTTTGCCAGCAAAGCCTGACCAATCGTGTTATTTACTTTATGGGAGCCAGTATGGTTCAAGTCTTCTCGTTTTAGATAGATTTGTGCACCACCCAACTCCTTTGACCATCGCTCAGCATAATAAAGCGGACTTGGACGACCTACATAAAAAGCGAGGTCACGGTCGAATTCTGCCAAAAACTGTTCGTCATTTTTCATTCGGAAATACAGTTGCTCTAGATCTTCTAGTGCAGCCATTAGAGTTTCTGACACAAAACGTCCGCCATGGATACCGAAATGCCCTTTTGCATCAGGGTATTGGGTATAGTCAATCACTTGATCTTGTTGATTAACGGTTTGCTGATCCACGATGGACTCCTTGCATAAAGCGTTCTACGAGTTGTTGGTCTTTTATACCTTTTGCGGACTCTACACCGCCGCTCACATCCACAGCATATGCTTGTGTTGTAAGAATTGCTTGCTCGATATTGTCAGGGTTTAGTCCTCCTGCCAAGATCAATGGAATATTTAATTTTGGAAATGTTGTCCAATCAAAGCTGTGGCCTGTTCCGCCCTTTAAATCTGGATGCCATGCATCCAACAACACAGCACTCGCACCAAACTTTTGATATTTATTGATTTCTTCAACGATATCTAGTTCTGGTTTTACTTGAATTGCTTTATACCAGCGGCGACCCACTGCCTGAGCAATTTGTTTGCACTGTTCTGGACTTTCATCGCCATGAAACTGCAAAATATCTAAAGGGACTTTTTTAAGTATGTTTTGGATCTCTTCGGCTGAACTATTAACAAATAATCCAACTGATTGCACATAAGCAGGAATCGCTTGAACCAACAGTGATGCTTGCTCAACATCTACGTGTCTTGGACTTGGTGGAAAAAACACAAATCCTATAGCATCCGCACCAGCTTGCACAACAGCTTGGACATCTTCTAATCGGGTAATTCCGCATATTTTTGCACGAGTTCGCATCTATTCTAGCTCTAATCCACCCTCATCATAGCCGATCTATCATTTTTGGGCGCTTCATTGTAAAGCAATTTTTTCATCTTGCGTAAAGTTCACTCAGAATATTCGGTGTGAAGATTGTTTAAATGAGAAGCGCTCTTTATACTGCGCTCAAATTGCAACAAGTCAAAGCAATCGCTTTAGGGAAGTTGGTGAAAATCCAACACTGCCCCCGCAACGGTAAAAAATGAAAAACATTTCTCAATAGATTTCTGATTTTTAGAGATTTACACCACTGCATGTCATATGTGGGAAGGTGGAAATGTAAGTAATCCAGTTACTACATTTGAGTCCGGATACCTGCTTGTTGTGTTCTTCCACTCAATCATTCACGGGGAAGTGAATGTATGGAGCACGTTATGTCTATTCAATGTCAACCAACAGCTTTGGTTGGTGCAATCGCTATTGCGATGGGTTTTACTACATCAGTTTTTGCTCAAGAACAAACAACTTCTAATGCAACTTTAGAAACTATTGTAATCACAGCTACTCGCTCAGAAGAAAAGCTTGAAAACGTACCTGCACGTATTTCAATTATCCAGCCACAGATTCTCGAACAGTCACCAATTAAAGCTCTGCCAGACCTACTTAAAACAGATCCTAGCATTAACGTGGTTCAATCTGGCGGTTACGGTCAACAAACTTCAATTTTTTTACGAGGCACGAATTCAAATCAAACTCTAGTGCTACGTGACGGCGTCCGCTTAAATACAGCGACAACTGGTGCTGCCTCTATTCCATTTTTAGACACCACTGATCTTAAACAAATTGAAGTTCTAAAAGGTCCAGCATCTGTACTTTATGGAACTGATGCAATTGGAGGGGTGGTTCAATTTGTCACGCGCACACCAGAAAAAACTACAGCTTTTATTACAGGTGAAATTGGTGAAAATAACACCTATAAATCGATTGTTGGCGCAGATTTAGCTGAAAATGGCATCTATGCACAAGTTCGAGGTCAAATATTAGAAACTGACGGTACGCCAGTATTTAATATGAATGATAAACGTAACTATAGCTTTGATCAAAAAGGTTATAGTGCCAAGTTTGGTATAGATCAAAAACGTTATGCTGCATCTTTAGATTTCAGTCAGAACTCAGGAAATGGGGAATACAACAACTGGGGTACATTCTCAAGTCAAGATTTTGAAAATGAAATCATAAATGCAAAGGGACGCATTAACCCAACTGATCAGCTTGAAGTTCATGCACGTTTATCCCAATTTAAAGATGATTTGGAGCAAGTAACTTCTAATAGTTTTGTACACAGTACAACTCAAGAGGCTGAGCTTTATAGCAAATGGAATTTTGTACCAGCCCAAAATATTCTAGTTGGTGTGACCCAACGTAATACTGAAGCTAAAACCGATGCATTAAACGAAGATATTAATTCAACAGGTTACTATATTCAGCATCAATATCAAGCCGATGGCTTGAGTACGCAAGCTGGCATCCGCTTAGAAGACAATGAAAAGTTTGGTTCACACACAGTCATGCAGGGTGCACTCAGATACCAATTGCTTCCTACAACAAGTATTTACACCAATGTTGGCACTGCATTTAAAGCACCTACATTAAATGATCTATATGCCTATGGTGGTAATGAACAACTTAAGCCAGAAGAAAGCATTTCTTATGAAATTGGTATTGATCAAAAACTCCCACTTAATATTTCATTGGGTGCTTCTGCTTTCTATACCAAAGTTGATAATCTAATTAATTCAATCTGCGTCAGTACTTGTGATGGCGATTGGGTGAATACGTTCCCAACTTACCAAAACCAAAACGTTGATAAAGCACAAATGACAGGCGGTGAATTGACAGCACAGTGGACAAATGATCAGTACTTTATCAATGCAGGCTATACATATATCAAAACAGAAGATACTGAAAAAAATACTGAGTTATTACGTCGTCCTCGTCAATCAGTTACTGTTTCAGCAGGTTTACAAAATGCAAATTATGGTTTAAGTGCTTCGCTCGTTGCCAAATCAAAAGCAAAGGATTTTAGCCAAGATATTCCAGGATATGCTCGAGTAGACTTAAATGCATTCTGGAACCTTAACCCGCATGTAAAACTGTTTACCAATATTGAAAACGTTGGTGATGTGAACTATAAAACTGTTCACAGTGCTGGTGAGCAATATTATGTCAATGGTGGACGTTTAGCTTCTGCTGGTGTGACATTCAGATACTAAGCATTCTTTGACTCATAAATACTTTTGAGAATCATGTCATGCCTATGGCATGATTCTTTTCATATCTAGCACTTAAAAAAATTTAAAGGAAACCTCATGGGTCACCGTTTAAGTAAAATTTATACCCGCACGGGAGATACGGGCACTACCGGACTAGGCGATGGTTCACGTGTACCTAAAGATGATTTACGTATCGATGCGTTAGGTGATGTCGATGAACTCAATGCGACCATTGGTGTATTACGTTCGCACATTGCTTTAAGTAGCATTGAAGACAAAGCTCAATGGGATAAATCACTCAGTCTGATTCAACATTGGTTATTTGATTTAGGCGGCGAAGTCTGCATTCCTGGATTTAACTTGGTTCAACCAGTATGTATTGAATTTTTAGAAAATGATATTGATCGTATGAACGAAGCATTACCCATGCTAAAAGACTTTATTTTGCCAGCTGGTACATTAGTCTGCAGTTTTGCTCATCAAGCGCGCGCAATTTGCCGTCGTGCAGAACGTAGTGTGATGTCAGTTCACGCACGTGATCAAAATATCCAAGCCACATCATTACAACTTTTGAACCGCTTATCTGATTGGTTATTCGTCGCATCTCGTACCTTACAACGTGCTGAAGGTGGCTCAGAAGTGCTTTGGCAAAAGAATATCAATGAGACGATTGAGCCCTGACCTTAAAAGTGTAAAAAGGTCTTCATGTTGATTGCCCCATCCACTTAAAATGCTTTTTTGATCAAAATTTTGATTTAAAATCGTCATATTTCATTCATGATTTAGCACTAAAATCACCCTGAAATTTCAGGGTGTTTTATGAAAATAATTGGTCATCGTGGTGCGCGTGGGGAAGCACCTGAAAACACCCTCGGTGGATTTCAATATATTCAAGATATTGGTATACGCGCTGTAGAATTTGACGTCCGTCAACTCAAAGATAATGCGCTGATCGTGATGCATGATGATGACTTTGTTCGTACTACGGGCCAAGCTAAACATTTATACGAATGTGATGAGCAAGATTTAGCGCAGTATAATCATGCCGTAACGTGGTCTGAATGGAATAAAGTCGAAGCTACACCGCTACTCGATCAAACCCTCAAAATTATTCATAATTTTAATCATATTGAAGTTGAGGTCAAAGCTGTTGAATCGATGAAGGCCGCAGAAAAGATTGTCGAAGCCTTAGATCAACAATTAATAGGCTTTGAAGATTCCGCCATTATCACCAGTTTCGATCCTAAAATTCATCAAGCCCTTCAACAGCAAAAATCAAGGTTTAAGCGTGGATTACTGGTTGAAACCGATATAAAGCATGCAGCCATTGATCAAGCTTTGAAATTTGAATGTTGTCAAATTGGTTGGATGAACGAACTTGCTACAAATGAGATCATTGCCTCCACACTTTCCGCAAATTTAAATATTAGTATTTGGACAGTCAATCATATAGATCGTGCTAAACAGCTTAAGGATTTAGGAGTTCAAGGCTTAATTACTGATTATCCCAAGTTAATGATGTCTCACCTATAATATTTTCAAATTCAAAAACTTATTTGATTATTTTTTCTAATTTATTTTTTGGAATTCGTCCAAAGTCGAATTTATACAATGATGTATTCTGTTACGGTTTAAACAATACAACTGTACAATAATGCTAGTGAACACATGTTCGCCCATGTTAGTATTAACGAGTCTATCCTCACAAATTTGTGAGTGGATTTAGTTTTAACCTATTAAAGGTTCTAGGAGTGCTGTTGGAGATGAATGCTCCCCTACCCAAAGCCCCAATCAACTGGATTGCAGTATTTGCATTGGTGTTTTTACCTATTGTCGCCGTTATTGCGATTCCACTTTATGCTTATCATCATGATTTCTCGCTTGCTGCGTGGATCAGCATGTTTGCGCTATTGGGTCTGAGCAGTCTTGGCATTACCGCAGGTTATCACCGCTTATGGGCACATCGTGCTTATGAAGCGACTGTACCACTCAAAATCATTTTAATGATTATGGGAACCTTTGCTGTACAAAACAGCATTTTATATTGGGCCTCAGGTCACCGTACCCATCATCGTCATGTTGATGATGTAGAAAAAGATCCCTACTCAATTAACAATGGCTTCTGGTACGCGCACATCGGTTGGATGCTACGCAACTATCCAGCAGCTGAAGCAAATTACAAAAACGCCCCTGATTTATTGGCTGACAAAATTGTCATGTTCCAAGATAAATATTACATCCCTCTCGTGATTGTCGTTCATGCCGCTATTCTTCTTCCTATTGGATGGGCAGTTGGTGATGTCTGGGGAGTGTTATTGTTGGGTGGTTTAATGCGCTTAATTTTAAGCCATCATGTGACTTTCTTTATCAACTCGCTATGCCATATGTGGGGCAAACGTCCGTACACAGATGAAAATACTGCACGTGACAACTTTGTTCTTGCTATTGCGACTTGGGGTGAGGGTTATCATAACTACCATCATATCTTCCAATACGACTATCGCAATGGCGTAAAATGGTGGCAATACGACCCAACTAAATGGTTGATCTGGACGTGTTCAAAACTAGGGCTAGCAAAAAACTTACGACGTATTCCAAGCTTTAATATTAAAAAAGCTGAGCTTGCAATGAAGTTTAAATATGCGCAACAAGATCTCGCTGTTTACGGCCATAACGTGAATGATGATATCGTGACAGTTAAAACAAAAATTGCTCAAGAATATGAAGCATTTACGCAAACTTTAAATGATTGGGCGAAGCTTAAAGAGCAAGAAATTAATGCCAAAAAAGCAGCTGTTGCTGAAAAAATTCACTTAATGGATAGCAAACTGAAAGTTGAATTCCAATTGGTTGAACAACGTTTATCTCATCATAGAGAGACATTGAACTTATTGGTTCGTAATTTAAAGAAATCACCAGTATCTGAATAACTCATTCAAGAGACTCTTCAGTTACTCCAAAGCTCCGTTGATCGGGGCTTTTTTTATTTTTTCGATACCATTTCCAATGTAGCAGTCACAGTTTTATGTATCGAATTTTGCTATAGTCAAAGTTGTTCATCACATTTTGAAAAATTATATGCAGTTCAATTCTCGCTATAACACACTACCTGCTCGACTGTATCATCATCAACAACCTCTTCCTCTAAAAGGGGCTAAACCTGGTCATTTTAATGTAGCACTTGCAGATGAGTTACTGTGGACTCAAGAAGATAAGATGAACTGGGTAGAAATCTGTAGCGGGCAAAAAACTTTTGCTGAGTTTGAACCTTTGGCGATGGTATACGCGGGTCACCAATTTGGACAATGGGCTGGACAGCTTGGTGACGGTCGCGGTTTACTCATTGCTCAAATCCTGGATCAAAATAACAACACGGTCGATTTACATCTTAAAGGTGCTGGCTCTACCCCCTATTCTCGGAGAGGCGATGGTCGTGCAGTGTTACGTTCCGTTATTCGTGAATATTTGGCTGGACACGCCCTCAATGCCCTAGGTGTTCAATCCAGTAATGCGATTGGTTTTGTATCATCAGATCAAGGTGTACAACGAGAAAAACTTGAACGTGGCGCGATGATGTTGCGTACGTGTGATACACATATTCGCTTAGGTCACTTTGAGTGGATTAATCAATTTCAGCCAGATCTACTGCAAGAATTTACACAAAAGTGCATTGAATGGCACTACCCTGAATGTTTGGAGACAGAACAACCTGTTCTTTCTTTTGCAACTCAAGTCATTCAACGTACTGCGATCATGATCGCGAGGTGGCAACTGATAGGTTTTGCCCATGGGGTTATGAACACTGATAACCTGAATATTACCGGTACAACTTTAGATTTCGGACCTTATGGTTTTATGGAGCGTTTCCGTCCTAATTGGATCAACAATCATTCTGATTACCAAGGACGCTATACGTATCAGAACCAGCCGAGTATCGGGCACTGGAATTTATGGACTTGGTTAAATAGCCTCATTCTTCTCTGTCCAGAAAATTATGATCGAGAGCAATGGAAACAAGACTTGTCTTACTGTTTAGAACACTATGAACCAACGTTCCTGGAACACTATAAACTTGGTTTAAGTCAAAAAATGGGATTACCAAGTTTTCATAAAGATAGCTTTGATTGTGGTATGGCTTTTCTACATATTTTACAAACAGAACAACTTGATTACACCCAAAGTTTTATTCGTTTACAGAATAAAGCGTATGAACAAATCAAAGATGATTGCCTTGATCGTATCGCATTTGAGCGGTTTCTTCACCAATATCTCTCAATACGGGAAAATCAAGACACTGACGATCTCGATCAAGCGATGTTAACAGCCAATCCACACTACGTTCTACGAAACCATATGGCACAGAAAGCAATTGAACTTGCTGAACGTGATGATTTCTCTGAAGTTGATCGCTTGTTCAAACTTCTTCAAACACCATACACCAAACAAGAACATCTTGAACAACCAGAAGACTTAGGCCCTTTAGCTAGCGACGTCCCTGAAATTCAAGTCAGCTGTTCATCATAAGTTATTCACAAACCTCTCTCATTCTGTGGATAATTTAATCATTATCCACAATAACCATTCGTTTTGACTATGCATTTACATCAATTGGCAGCATCACAAGCTTTAAAATTTCCTGAAGTCACTGTCAGTCAACCGTTTGGTGAGGGATGTGATGTTTATAAAATTATGGATAAAGTCTTTTTGCTCGCATTTCATTTAAAAGGCAAAGCTGCGATTAATTTAAAAGTCGAACCAGATCATGGACATATGTTAAAAGATATTTATCCTTATATTCGATCTGGATGGCACATGAATAAACGACACTGGGTTTCCATCTATGATGAATCTGAATTGGATGAAGAGCTTATCAAAGATTTGATCTCCAATTCCTATAATCTTGTGGTATCGAAGCTTAAAAAAGCCGAACAAAAGCATATCGCTTTACTCAGAGTCATTTGAATAAAGTTAAAAATTGCTTTCTATAACAATAATTACGCTAAATTAATAAATAGTAGTAATACGAAAAACTCATTCTATATTTGGGTTATATCATTACAACTCTATGAGTACGATATTCATTATAGATATAGAACAACTTTTTGGATTATCAACTCAGATGATCTTAGAGCTAAAACAAGAAATTATTAATAGTGACATTATCGATTGTGGGCCGCGTTTGGACTTAGTTGAACAATGTATTTACATCTCATTTGAGCATGGGCTTGGAGTAAGTGGTTTATTATCTTCAAATCTACCAACACAAGCTATGATTTTACTTAGATCACAATTTGAAGCTGTAGTCAGAGCATATTGGTTATTATTTCTTGCAAGTAATCATCAAATATCAAAATTGCAATTTAGTTACACATTTGAAGAGCAATTTGAATCCGACACATGTCCAATGATTTCTGAAATGCTTGATAAGCTTGGTGCTGCAAACTTAACTGCTCAGCCAATAATTTTGGTGGCTATTCACCCTTTGTGATTTCAAAAAATATCATTTGAAGCAACTTAACTCCATAGTACATACTGTAAAACAGTCATTTACTAGAGATGTTATGGGATATAAAGATGAGATGCTGATCACCTTGATGCGCCAATCAAATAACTTAATAACCGTAGCTGCACAGATAATCTTAAAGCACACAGTTCCTGATAAACAAAAATATATTAGTGTTTTGATCGAAAAATATAGATATTGTTTTTATATGGTTGATGATGTTGATCCTATAGTAAAAGCTAGAGTCGAAGCTTACTTTAAATAAAAATACGATAGCCACCTTTAATAAGCTCATATCCTAACAAAGTTACATGAAAGTTGCATATGAAATGGCCAATTGTAGAGACCCTAACCAAAACCAACGCACCAAAAAAAAGCGAACTTCTAGATTCGCTTTTTTTTATCACAAAGAATCAATCTTCAGGATATTCGAAACGATATCCCACCCCATAAACAGCTTGAACCCATTCATGACGATTACCTGTTTCCGCGGCATCCGAGATTTTACGGCGCAAGTTTTTGATATGGCTATCAATCACACGATCTGCCACTTCAAAACTGTCTGGGTTGATATGATCCAATAATTGCGCACGAGAGTACACCTGACCTACGTGTTCTAAGAATAATTCAAGAAGTCGAAATTCTGTAGGTGTCAAATTTAAAGATTTGTTTTGATACCAAATTCGTTGTTGACCTTTGTCCATACGGAATAAATTATTTTCTTCAGGTTCTGCTTTACGATCTAAACGTCGCAACACTGCTTGAACACGAGCAACTAACTCTTTAGGGCTAAATGGTTTACAAACATAATCATCCGCCCCCATATTCAAACCAAGTACACGATCAATCTCTTCCGTTCGTGCTGTCACCATGATAATAGGCAAATCAGACTGCTCACGGACTTTACGGGTGATCGTGAGACCATCCATACGAGGTACCATCAAATCTAAAACCATTAGACTTGGTTTACGTTGTAAAAAGCTATCATAAGCCTCTTGACCATCGTGAAACATACTGACTTCAAAGCCAGCTGCTTCAAGATAATCTCGCACCAATTGAGCAAGTTCTACTTCATCTTCAACCAGCATCACATGTTTCATATGTCACCCTTCTTCAATTTAAAACGATTTCTTTGGAAATGTGAGGATGCAGCGCAATCCACCCAATGGTGAGTGGTCAAACTTCAAGGAGCCCTTCATGCCTTGTGCAATTTTGCACGATAATGCTAGACCTAATCCAGTTCCGCCAGTACTACGTGTTCTAGAATCATCCGCTCGATAGAAACGCTCACCTAAATGAGCCAATTGCTCATCAGTAAGACCTAATGGGCTATCGTCAACAATCACCGACCAAGTCTTATCGTTTTCGATCGTATGCACATGAATTCTTCCACCGGCTTCCGTATAGCGAATAGTATTACCGAGTAAGTTGACCATAATTTGTTTAAAACGATCTACATCTAATTGTAATTTCGTTCCATGCCCCTCTGCGCTAATCGTGAGATCGGCTTGTTCAAATTTAGGTTTGAAATTTTCAATCTCATTTAACACGACACTCCAAGGGTCAATTTCATTGAAATCAAAATTGAGTTGTTGTGCTTCAGCTTGTGCTAACGCAGCCAAATCTTGTGTTAATTTTTTCAGACTCGAAACTTGTGCCAACATTGAAGCAAAATGTTCAGGCGTTGGTTTACGTATTCCATCTTGCATTGCTTCAATTTGTGCTTGCAAAACAGCCAGCGGCGTTTTTAACTCATGCGAAGTGTCTGCAACCCACTGCTTTCTAGAATTTTCATGCTGATCTAGAATCACAGCTAACTGATTAATTTCAGTCGAAAGATCGCCAAGCTCATCGTTACGATTTACTTTCACCTGATGCTGAAAATTCCCTTTGGTTAATTCTCGTGTTGCATTTAATAAGCGTTGAATTGGCTTTCTAAAATAAGTTGCTAATAATAAGGCAGCAACCAAACTCGAAATAAATGTCAGAATATATATTAAAAATAAATAACGCTTTTGATTGCTAAAGAAATTAATACTTAAAGCATCATCTTGATCTAAAACAGGTCTTAGCCCGAGATACCCCACAATATTTCCATCAACTGTGATCGGTCGATACGACACCATATTCTCTGATGGTTCACCCAAGATAAACTGTTGTTTTGCATCATATAAGGAAAGTCTAGAACTTAAACCCAAGTGATCAGACATAGATATAAATAGTTTCTTGCCCTGCTGGTATTCAGAAGTTCTCAAACTAGAAAGCTTATTTTCATGTGATTTATCAGAACTGTTCGTGGTTCTTGTCTGATTCTGATTTGAACTTAATGGGAAACGCAATCCTTCAAATGGCTGAAATGCAGAAGGTAAATTTTCTTCTAAGACTTTCAGCTCTTCTGGACTAATAGTTTGCGTTCTTTGTGACTCAATTTCGCTAATTAATGTATGCTCTTTGAAATAACGCTGTTGCAATGCAATATCATATTGGCGACGTAACCACCAACGTGATAGTCGATCATAATCATCGGGTGCAGCTTCACCTTCAATTTGTAAAATCTGAGCTTGAACGGCATTGCCCCAATCTTGATAAACAGAGAATACGCCCGCTAAATTATCGATTAGATGATCAAGCTTTTGCATTTCTACATCAGCTACATATTTGGTGAAGTTTTTTTGCATCGTCCAATGCAGCACACTTAAGCTAACCGTCGTAATGAGCAATGTCGTTAACAGTACTGTAAAAAATAAGCGTAGTGCGATTGGTACGCGACGTATATTCAAATTGAACTCACATTATTTCTTCGTTTTTCAGTATTGTATCTAACACTGATTCAAAAAACTCTCCATTGTTTCTTCATCTTTATTATTTAATCTTTACCTATACCGAATCCAAACAACTTTGGGGATAAACATAATGAAAGCGATGAACAAAATTGTATTGGTGACCACTGGTTTAATCAGTATGGGCGCACTTACTGCATGTCAAACAACAACTCAAGCACCTCAAGAAGTTAAAAAGGGTCACTATGATAAAAAACATCATCATAAAGAACGTTTAACACCTGAACAACGCGAGCAATTCAAACAAGCGCGTGCTGACCGTAAAGCGATGATGCAGCAAATTCGTCAAGCATGCGACGGCAAAGTTGTAGGTCAAACTGTTCAAATCAAAACTGATAAACAAAATATTGATGGTACTTGTCATATCCGTTTCATAGCGGATCGTGCTGATATGAAAAAAATGCATGAGCAAGCACGTGCCCAATTTAAAGCTGAAAAGCCAACTTCGGCCCAAGCTAACCGTTCACAAAAAGGTGAACCGCTCACAGATGCCAAACGTGCTGAGCTTGTTCAAAAATTTGATCAACGTTTGATGCAACAGCAAGTTAGTCAAAATGCAAAACTTCAAGCATGCAATGGACAAACTGACGGTAAAAAAGTTCAAATCAAAGTGGGTGAACAGACTATCAACGGTGTATGTAAAGTTTATTTCAAACCAAATCAACCACTCGTTAAACCAGACTTAAAAAAATCCGCATAATTCAATTCAACTCACTACTAAGTGATTGAATATTAAAAAGGCGCATGTTGCGCCTTTTTTTATGTCATAACTTATTACGTTTTTGACTATTCTGTTCACATATAATTCACGAAAAAACTTTATACTCTAAACACTTAGCCAAAATTAATATTTTTTCTTTGACTTTACAGTCACACAGAATATGGCTATAAAACTTGTACCAAGCAATAACTTATTGCACGATGTAATAGAACAAAATAGGTGTCGTAGATGACACGACATTTTTTATTAGGATTATAAATCTGGTTTAACCAGTATTGAGGAACCCGATATGCCACAATACAAAGCGCCCTTACGTGATATGCAATTCGTTTTGCATGAATTATTAAATGCTGAAGAACACTTTTCAAAACTCCCTGCATTCCAAGAAAACGTAAGCCGTGAGTTGGTTGATCAATATTTAGAAGCTGCTGCAGATTTCTGTGAAAACGAATTATCTCCACTTAACCAAGTAGGTGACCGTGAAGGTTGTACTTGGAATGATGGTGTAGTTACTACTCCAACAGGCTTCAAAGAAGCATATAAAAAATATGTAGAATTAGGATTCCCATCTTTAGCTGCTGAAGAACAATATGGTGGTCAAGGTTTACCAAACTCTTTAGGCATTATCATTTCTGAAATGATCGGTTCTTCGAACTGGGCATGGGGTATGTACCCAGGTCTATCTCATGGTGCAGTTCGTACAATTGAACACCATGGTACGGAAGAGCAAAAAAATACTTACTTACCAAAACTAATTTCAGGTGAGTGGACAGGTACCATGTGTTTAACAGAATCTCATGCGGGTTCTGACCTTGGTATTATCCGCACAAAAGCTGAACCTAATGCAGATGGTAGTTTTGCGATTTCAGGTGAGAAAATCTTTATTTCCGCTGGTGAGCATGACATGGCGGACAACATTGTTCACATCGTTCTTGCGCGTTTACCAGGTGCTCCGAAGGGAACTAAAGGGATCTCATTATTCATCGTACCTAAGTTTAACTTAACTGCTGATGGTGAAGTTGGCGAGCGCAACGCTGTTCGTTGTGGTTCGATTGAACACAAAATGGGTATCCACGGTAACGCCACATGTGTGATCAATTTTGATCGTGCAACAGGTTACTTGATTGGCCCTGAAAACCGTGGTCTGAATGCTATGTTCACCTTCATGAACACTGCACGTATTGGTACAGCTGTACAAGGTTTGTCTGCTGCTGAATCATCTTTCCAAGGCGCTTTGGCATATGCGAAAGATCGTTTAGCAATGCGTTCACTTTCTGGTCCTAAAGCACCTGAAAAAGAAGCAGATCCTATTATTGTGCATCCAGCAGTTCGTAACTTAATCTTAACGCAAAAAGCATTTGCTGAAGGTGGTCGAGCTCTAGTGTATTACCTCGCTCACTATGCTGATATCGTTGAGAAAGGCGCGACTGAAGAAGAACGTAAATTTGCAGATAATATTCTGTCATTATTAACGCCAATTGCTAAAGCATTCTTAACTGAAGTTGGTTATGAAGCTGCAAACAAAGGCGTACAAGTATTTGGTGGTCACGGCTTCATTTCAGAGCATGGTATGGAGCAAATTGTTCGTGATACACGTATTGCTTGCTTATATGAAGGTACCACTGAAATTCAGGCACTTGATTTGTTAGGTCGTAAAGTACTGCAAACTCAAGGTGCGATGTTGAAAGATTTCACCAAAATCATTCACAAATTCGCTGAAGCAAACAAAGATAATGCAGACTTGAAAGAGTTTGTTGAACCTTTGGCTGCACTCAACAAAGAATGGGGCGATTTAACTATGCAGATTGGTATGCGCGCGATGCAAAACCCTGATGAAGTAGGTGCTGCTGCAGTAGATTACCTATACTTCTCTGGTTATGTAACGCTAGCATTCTTATGGGCTCGCATGGCTCAAGTTGCTCAACAACAACTTGCAGCAGGTTCAACTGAAGTTGACTTCTACAATGCGAAAATCACAACAGCTCGCTTCTACTTCAAGAAGATCCTTCCACGCGTTCGCTCACATGTTGACGTAATTGCAGGTGGATTAGAACCATTAATGACTTTGGATGCTGAACATTTTGCATTCTAATGATCCATATTAAATATGTGTAAAAGAAAAAGGACAGTCATAGATTTGGCCGTCCTTTTTCTTTATAAATAAATTCGAGATATTAACCTTTAGTCGTCTAACAAGTCCTAATATGCTTCGATAGACTGCTAAGAACTAAAGATATTTAAACAAAAAAAAGGTGAACGAAAATGCCAATCTATAATGCGCCTCTTACAGATATGAAGTTCATTTTGAATGATGTATTTCAAGCTGAACAATTTTGGCAATCAAATGAGAATTTAGCTCATATTGATGCTGCGACAGCTGAAGCTATTTTAGAAGAGATGGCTAAATTCGCTCAAAACGTAACCCTTCCCCTAAATCGCACAGGTGATGAAGAAGGCGCAACTTATAATAATGGATCTGTTACCACACCAGCGGGCTTTAAAGAAGCGTTCCAACAATATGCAGAAGGTGGTTGGATTGGCTTAGGTGCTGACGAAGAATGGGGCGGTCAAGGCATGCCAAAAATGCTGACTGTGCTTGCAGATGAAATGCTTTTTGCAACCAACCCATCATTTATGCTTTACCCACTTCTTTCTGTGGGTGCGGGTATGGCATTAAATAGCTATGCTTCTCAAGAACAAAAAGAAACCTATCTTCCTAAAATCTATTCAGGTGAATGGTCAGGTACGATGTGTCTCACAGAGCCTCACGCAGGTACTGATTTAGGCATTATTAAAACTAAGGCTGAACGTAATGAAGATGGTACTTACAACATCACAGGTACTAAAATTTTTATTACCGGTGGTGACCATGATTTAGCTGAAAATATTATTCACCTTGTATTAGCAAAAACGCCTGATGCTCCTGCTGGTTCACGCGGTATTTCTCTGTTCATTGTACCTAAATTCTTAGTGAATGAAGATGGTACCTTGGGTGATCGTAACCCTGTAGGCCCTGGTTCTATTGAACACAAAATGGGGATCAAAGCCTCTGCAACATGTGTGATGAACTTTGACGGTGCAAAAGGCTATTTAGTCGGTAAAGAAAACGAAGGTCTTGCTGCAATGTTCGTGATGATGAACTATGAACGTTTGTCCATGGGTATCCAAGGTTTAGGCGCTTCAGAATTTGCTTATCAAAATGCTGCTCAATACGCCACTGATCGCTTACAAGGTCGTAGTGCAACAGGTGTGAAATCTCCGAATAAACCTGCTGATAGTATTCTTGTACACGGTGATGTACGTCGTATGCTCTTAAATGCTCGTGCGAACAATGAAGCATCACGTGCATTTGCAGTATATGTAGGTCAACAACTGGATATTACAAAGTTCTCGACGGATCCAGAAGCAGTTGCAAAAGCAAATAATCGTGTTGCTTTGCTCACACCAATCGCAAAAGCATATTTAACAGACACTGCTTTCAATGCGACACTAGATGCCCAAATGGTCTTTGGTGGTCACGGCTATATTCGTGAATGGGGTATGGAACAATGTATCCGTGATCTTCGTATCTCACAAATTTATGAAGGAACGAACGGCGTTCAATCACAAGATTTAATTGGTCGTAAAACGATTAAATGTAATGGACAATTCATCGCAGAATATATCGAAGAAATTCGTGACTTTGCAAATGCATTAGATGCGGACTTAAATTACATCAAAGATGCCACTCTTGATGCTGCAACTGAACTTGAATCGATTACTCAAGTTGTTCTTGAACGTGCTGCGGAAAATCCTGATTATGCGAATGCTGCTGCGGTGGATTATTTACATGCGGTAGGCTTACTCAGCTTTACCTATATGTTTGCTAAAATTGCTAAAGCTGCGAGTGAAAAATCAGGTGAGTTCTATGAGAACAAATTATCTTTGGTGAACTACTACATCCAACGCGTTTTACCTGAATTAAATACACGTTTAGCTCGCATCAAAGCTAGCTCTGAAATCGTGATGGGATTTAGCGAAGATTACTTCACAAATCAATCATAAGTTTTATCTTAAAAAAGCCTGATTCTTCAGGCTTTTTTTTATCTGAAATTTGCTTATTTTCAAAGCAACTCATAATAGTCTTCCCTGCTTAGGCATAAGATGAGCATGAATTTTGCATCACTCCAATGAAACCATCAGGTTTTTTCAAAGGAGGAGATGTCATGAGTAAAAAAGATATTAGCGTAGAAAAAATCGAATCCTTATTAGATCGTTTTGGAAATCTAGCAGTTGAGAGCTTCCACTATATTGCGCTCTTTATTATTGGCTGCATGGTAATTTGGTCTGCAGGACATACCGTGATTGATATTCTTACGGTAAAACAATATGCAACGATTGATGACATTCTGTTGTTATTTATCTATTTAGAGCTAGGTGCGATGGTAGGTATTTATTTTAAGACCAATCATATGCCCGTCAGATTTCTGATCTATATCGCCATCACTGCCCTGACACGTCTGTTAATTTCAGATATTCAACATGACCATAAAGCTGATATTGATTTAGTCATTATTACAGGATCAATTTTAATCCTAGCATTCGCTATATTGGTCGTGCGTTTTGCTTCTTGGAATTTTCCATCAGTGATCCGAGATAAACACCAAGATAAACCTTTACCACTTGGAAAAACACCACGCCCTGAAGATGATGAGTTGGCTTAGATAAAGATGGCTTAGACAAATTGGATTAAGCATCTAACGATCATTTGGCATCTGGATATATCGACCATTTTGGTATATCCAATGCATTCCAACTTGTGGTGCAGGAAGACCATAACGACGCCAATCTGAAATCAGCATATACTGACTCATTTCAATAGTACCACCCTGCCCATTTACGAAACTTGACTGCTTGCTAGAATATGTCGTCGTGGTCGGTAAAGACTGTTGATAGATCACTGTAATCCCATTCTGCTGCGGATACGCTGGATAAGGAGGATATGGTCGCTGTAATTGAGGTCTATTCTGAGCAAAACGTGGTTGTTGCAATGGGACTGGCTTACTTAGACGATCTGCATTACCAGTATATATTGGAGTCTGTGTTGGTTTTACAGGTCGAACCTTAGAACCTTGGTAATTAGCCCAACTATCTGCAAAAGTATGACTCGTTATTAAAAGAATCACTGAACCCAATAGAGTCTTAACCAATAATGTATTGTTCATCTCTATTACCTCATTCCAAATGTAAGATTACTTTTGTTTTCAACACTCATTCTAAAGCTTAAATATAGATCAATCATGTAGAAATCTTGAACATTATTTAAAATTTTAAATTTAATACTTTAGACCTTTTATTTATCTGCATGAGTCTGTTTGTAAATCTGCTAGACTAACCATTTTTAACTTTGCGAGATTATCCACCGTGCCTGAAATGAGTTTTGATCGCCTGCACCAATTTTTTTGTAAAGTTCCGAGTGTCCAAGAAAACTATATCGATTCTTATGGCACTGATGGTGAACATGCATGGTGGTTTAAATTTCAAATCAATATCGACCATGCCTTAGCTTGGCAAACGGTTCAAGAACTTGGTCATGTATTGAATTACATTTCTAAAAATGAACGCCTACCCACTCAGTTTTTACCAGTGTCTCCTCCACCCTATATGAATGGTGAGGCGAAACAATTCTTATCTTGGGTGATTCAGTGTAATCATCCTGATTTTACGCCAGATGTGGTTTGTGATTGGTTAGAAGCACGTTTACCTCAACCTGTTGAGGATGAGTCTAAGTGGAAAATTAAAACCGACATTAAAGAGCTCGATCAGATTGATGATAAGGAACTCGATAAATTAGTTCCACCGAATCCATAAATGAAAAAATCCCTCTTTAGAGGGATTTTTTTTAGAAGGTTGAGAGACCACTCCATTCCATGAATAGATAAATGGCATATTTCATTTTTGAATCTTCTGCATATTCTGAGTAATCAACACTCATTTGCTTACCCTCTAAATTCATCCAAGCAGTATCAAAATACTGTACTGCATCTTTAAAAACTTGCTGATTTGAAGAGCCAATAACACGTAAATCAGTTTCTAAATTATAATTTTTCAAATTACGAGCAGTAAAATTAGCCGACCCCAAAATCAGTTCAACCTGATCTGAACTACGCTTAATAATCATTTTTGAATGGCACTGCTCACCTTGTGTATTACACCAGCGTACGTCTATTCCAGCTTTATAGAGCTCTGTCGCGACAGGACGATTTGGAATACCATTTTTAGTACGTCCAAATGCATCTTTGTTCGGGTCTAGTAAAACACGAATTTCAACACCGCGTTGATGAGCTTCAATTAAGGCTTCAATAATTTTTCGCTCTGATAAATAGAACATTGCCAAATCTATTTTTGCATCAGCACCTTGAGCAGATTCAATCAGTTTCAGCAGTTCATCATATATTGCCTTTTCTGTCAGTACTTGCACTTTCGGCAACAGTTTATCTTCTGGTACATCTCCCACAATAACCATTGGAATATTTGCTTTAGAAAATAAAGCCACTGATTGTTCAGTTTTTAAAATATCGACAGCTGTATGCCCTTCGACCACAAGTGCTACATTGGAATGGCGTGAGCTTCCATCATGTGGGTTCATCGAAGTCACTAGTGTTTTCCATCCCTCGGATGTATCTACTACGATGGTTTTACGATGGTTCGCTTTAAAATTAAAAAGATTTAAATAGCTTCGAATGGTAATTTTTTCTTCCCCGAAAGGATTATTTAACCAACCTTTCTCAGCATTATTACCTAAACTCTGACAACAAAAATACCAAATGCCCGACCACAGTGGATTCGATGCGCGTAATGGTGATAAATCTGTTTCTATGACATCAATTCCTGCTTGTCTGAGTTGTCGATAGTGCTCTGGGATTATTCCACCATAAACTGAATTTATAGGATCAGTGATTAATTTAATTTCAATATTCGGTGTTAGACGCTTTTTTTGAATGAGTGCTTGGGTCAGTTCTTGTGTTAAGGCGCGATGTTGATTTTGAGACTGACCAGTTTCAGGATTGAACAGAAACATATCTAACACAATTGTGGTTTGCGCTTGCTCAATAAGATTGAGAATTTCATCAAAAATCTGATGCTGCTGTCGCTGACCCGCCGTATCTATATAAGTTTGGTCTGCTAGGAATTTCACATTTGCATGCCGTAATTTACCGGAATAATTAAGCCCTTCTGGTAATGGTTTATAAATATGATATAGCGCTGAGGCTAAATAGCCGATGGTCAGCATACCGAGAATCAGACCAACATAACGTCGGTTTGACCAATTTAATTTTTGGTGAATTCGTTTAAATAGACGCATAACAAAAAACCTAGTCCGATACTTTCAGACTAGGTTTTAATTTACGTTTTTTCAAGCATTAAACTGTTTTTAACACGTTGAATTAAATTAGAACCCGTATTCAACGCCGACGGTAAAATTACGTCCAATTTGTGGAATATTCGATAAAAATGAATTGTGCGAATAAACCTGATCATCCAACAAGTTATTTGCTTTTAAATAAACCCGATAATCGTTGCGATTGTTTAACTGCCCAGCATAAGACACACCAACATTGACCATGTTATAACCTTGGGTTTCTTTTTCAAAGTCAGCAAATTTATCTTGCGTGAATACATGATAATACTCAGCTAAACCAGACCAACCATCAGCAAAATTGGTTTCCACCTTTGTACCAAGTCGTCCAGCAGGAACACGTGGAGCATTTTCCCCCTCTATCTTGCCTCTTACATAATCACCAAACACACTCACCTTGTAAGTATCATTAATTTGATAGCCTAGCTGAGCCTCAGTTCCATAAAAACGTGCCTTATCCTGCGTATATTTAAGTCCACGTAAATTGCCTTGTTGAGCTACAGTTGCACCATAAATATAGTCATCAAACCAATTGTGATAAACATGAACATGATAATCGAGCTGATCACCTTCATAATGGACACCTAACTCTAGATTATTTGATGTTTCCTTATCAATATCTGGATTACCTAGCTCATATGTGTTTGTTGCAAAATGAAGACCATCTGCATATAACTCTTGAGCTAGCGGTAAACGTTGTTGATGAGACCCCACTAGAGACAACTTATAATTTGGCGCGAACTCCCAATTAGCTGCAGCTGATCCTGAAACAGCAGTCCCTGAGTAGTTCTTTTGATTGGAATCGACATCAATTTTTTGATGGTCTACACGAGCGCCCAATTCGACATGCACAGGACCAAGCTGTTTATGTTCTAGTGCAAATAAACTGTACTTATTGGTTTTTGTATCCGCCATCAGAACATCATGACTATGACCATGATGTTCATGATCGTGATCACTATGATCATGGTCACCATGATCAACTTCATCATGGTCATGTCCCTCAGGTGCATTAAGTTTTATTTTTTGCTGAGATGCTTGTACACCTACAACACCCTCCCAACCTAACAACGGGATATGAACCAACTCTAAACGACCATCATAGCCCTTACTTTTAAAGTTACTAATAACTTCATTTTCTTCTAGTTCATCATGCTCGTAATCTGTAAAACTTAAATGAGCTCGCAGCTTTTCAAACCCTTTTAATGGATCATTTAATTCAGTTCGTAGATCATAACGCTCAGATTTTAAGTCAACCCATGGACCTGCAGCATTTTCGTGTTCATGGTCGTGCGCTGAATTAGGTGGTGGACAATGGAAATGATCTCCATGCAATTCACATCCATGATATTCATGACTATGACCTGGTAATCCATATTTATCTTGTCGATTACTATATGACAGCCCCACAAAACCTCGATCATGGATCCATGAGCCGCCGACATTAACTGTTTGACCTTCTGAGAAGGTATTTTCTACACGTTTTGCACTTTCACGATGAGACTCTGTCTCACCCTCATGATGATGTTCAGTGAAGTAACCTTTGAAAGGGATATAATCATTGGCTTTATGCTTCGTGCCTTCAACACGAAGTGCAAAATTTTCACCTATAGCGGCCGTTACACCTGCACTTGCAAGTTTTTCATCACTCCCAGAGTTATAGCGGACGCCTACTTGCCCCTCTAGACCATTAGCTGGCATTTGTGTCGGTATTTTTTGATCAGTCACGTTGACTAAACCACCCACAGTTCCAGCTGCGTACAGTAATGTTGAAGGTCCTCGGATAACTTCCACTTGCTTCGCCAAAATAGGATCAACCGTTACGGCATGGTCAGGAGAAAGTGTTGATACATCTGCAGTTTCAGAAGCATGCTGTAAAACTTTTACACGCGGTCCATCTTGGCCACGAATCACAGGACGACTTGCACCTGTTCCATACTGATTAGAATAAACACCCAACTCATCGGCTAACGCATCACCTATGGTTGTTGGTCTTTCAGATAATTTTTTTTGATCAATTACATGATCCGCTACAGCGAAGTCAGCAGCTGTTTGAACCAATGGATGTGCGGTAGAAGAAATTGTATCTAATTGAACATTTTTTTGTTTTTGATCAGCATGTGCTGCGGATGCTATCACTGCCAAGACGGAGGCAGTAATGATATTTTTATGAAAGTTCATACGACAAGCTCAAAATTCGAGAATTTACAATTATTGTTATAATATAACATTTCAACCAAACTTCAATCATATTTCATTCATTTACTCCAAATTAATTACCTTCATATAATTAAACCAATGGGTTACATATCAATGTTAATCTATAAAATTCGGATAGCATTTTTTTGATATATTTCAGCAATGCCCTTTACAATTTCACATGCTGTACTCGCACCAATTTTGCATAAAGCATCGAAAGGAACACTTCCTATTTCTGCTCTAGCAATTGGTTGCATGGTCCCTGACTTATTTCGTCTTTTTACAGACGAACATATCCAAATCTCACATCAATGGAGCGCATTGCTATATCCCAATTTATTGGTGGGAATGGCATTCTGTCTATTATGGTATGCACTATTACGACCTACTTTTTTTAGATGGGTTGGTATTTACAATCCCTTAAAACTCTCGAACTTTAGATCTGTCTTTCAATTCTTGGTGCTGATCAATATTTCATTAATCTTGGGTATCAGCAGTCATATCCTTTGGGATGGTTTAACTCATGTTGATTACAGAACCTTTGCTTTTCATGACCTATTAGCTAAACAAATCAATCTTTTCGGACAACACTACCCCCTCCATCGAATTTTACAGGTCGGTACCTCTATTATTGTTTTGCCCTTTATTTTATGGTTTGCAAAACAGTATTTTTGTACTTACCGTCAATCATTCAGAGTAACCCGTTCTATCACTATTTTTGCTGTGGTATCCGTGCTAATTTCAATATTAGGTGGATTATTTGGATTTATTCATTTCTACTCTAATTACAATACAGCCATTTTAAATGACCTATATGGTTACATTGGCTTCTCAATTAATTATTTCTTTAGAGGCTTTCTATTGACGTTTGCGATTTGTACGCTTGTTTTTCAAATCTTAGATCAATTGGAATTATTCGAAGGATCGTCTTAATTTTAAATTTGCATTAAATAATAGTGCTTTCATAATCTTCTCCTTGTGACTGTAGTCTCAAAGAGGCATAATTCACCCTTTGTATAAAGGCGTTACGCTGTTTACGTATACGCTTTCATTAACCCATATAGTTGGATTTTTAACGCTATGATGCGAACTCATTACTGCGGTTCATTAACCGAAGCTCAAATTGATCAAACCGTTACACTTTGCGGATGGGTACACCGTCGCCGTGACCATGGTGGTGTAATTTTCCTTGATATGCGTGACCGTGATGGTCTAGTTCAAGTGGTTATTGATCCTGATACACCAGAAGCTTTCGAAACAGCTGATAAAGCTCGTTCTGAATTTGTATTAAAAATTACTGGTCGTGTTCGCCGTCGTTATGCTGGTACTGAAAATGCCAACATGGTGAGTGGTCAAATCGAAGTATTAGGTAAAGAAATTGAAGTTCTAGCAGCGTCTGAAACTCCACCATTTCCATTAAATGATGATAATACTAATATTTCAGAAGAAATTCGTTTGAAATATCGTTTCTTGGACATTCGTCGTCCAGAAATGTTAGAGCGTTTACGTTTCCGTTCTAAATTAACAAACCTTATTCGTAACTATTTCGAAGAAAATGGATTCTTAGACGTTGAAACACCTATTTTGACACGTGCGACTCCTGAGGGTGCGCGTGACTATTTAGTTCCAAGCCGTGTATCAAATGGTAGTTTCTACGCTCTTCCGCAATCACCACAGTTGTTTAAACAATTGTTAATGGTGGGTGGTATTGATCGTTATTACCAAATTGCTAAATGTTTCCGTGACGAAGACTTACGTGCTGACCGTCAGCCTGAATTTACACAAATCGACGTTGAAACATCGTTCATGAGTGACGATGACATCATGGATTTAATGGAACGTTTAACAGTTAAGATGTTTAAAGAACTTCTTAATGTTCAATTTGATAAGTTCCCACGTATGACCTATGCAGATGCAATGCGCGACTATGCGTCTGACAAGCCTGACTTACGTATTCCACTTAAACTCGTTGACGTTGCAGATTTAATGCAAGACGTAGAGTTCAAAGTATTCGCTGGCCCTGCTAAAGATCCTAAAGGTCGTATTGTTGCATTACGTGTTCCAGGTGCAGGCTCTCTTCCACGTAGCCAAATCGACGAGTACACTAAATTTGTTGGCATCTACGGTGCAAAAGGTTTGGCGTATATCAAAGTTAACGAACTTGAAAAAGGTATCGAAGGCTTACAATCTCCTATCGTGAAATTCATCGAGCCAATCGTTCTTGATCTATTAAAACGTGTGGGTGCTGAAAATGGCGATATCGTATTCTTCGGTGCAGATAAAGCGAAAGTTGTAAACGATGCAATGGGTGCTTTACGTATCAAAGTCGGTCATGACATGAAGATGGCAACTTGCGAGTGGGCACCACTTTGGGTTGTTGATTTCCCAATGTTTGAAGAAACTGATGATGGAAAATGGACTTCTGTTCACCACCCATTCACGCTGCCTAAATCTAGCGTAGAAGAAGTGAAGAACAACCCAGGTGCTGCATTGTCTGTTGCTTACGATATGGTACTTAACGGTACTGAAATCGGTGGTGGTTCGCTTCGTATTCATAACCTAGAAATGCAAAAAGCAATTTTTGAAGCTTTAGGTATTGGTGAAGAAGAAGCAGAAGAGAAATTCAGCTTCTTATTGAACGCTTTACGTTATGGTGCACCTCCACACGGTGGTTTGGCATTCGGTTTAGACCGTCTTGTGATGTTAATGACAGGTGGTTCATCAATCCGTGATGTGATTGCATTCCCGAAAACGAAAACTGCGGAATGTCCTTTAACACAAGCACCTGCACCAGTTGAATCAACTCAACTTCGTGATCTTGGTATTCGCTTACGTGAAAAACCAAAAGCTGAATCACAAGAATAAAGTTTTGTTGATCTAAATAAAAACCCTGCAACTGCAGGGTTTTTTATTTCATTGAGATACATGCTTAAAAATGGCATAATCGCAGAAAATATTTAAGAGTTAATTCATATGGCTATGCGTCCTGATGTTCGTCGTCATACAATCATTATTATTGTATTTTGCATCGTGCAATGGGCATTTATGCGTTATATCTTGAATGAACAACTATTTAACCTCACTACTTATCAGCGTATCGTGTTCTTTAGTACGAGTAGTTTTATTGCCGCGTTTGGTTCAATCGCTGCATTGATTTATATGGTGATTAAAGGAAATGCGGATAATAAATAATAGAATACTGTAAATACCCCTATTATATTTATTTATGTTTTCTAAGTCCTAGCCAATTTTTGTATAGGTAAAAAATTTAGGGGTTTTCAACATCCACCTCACCTTCCAGTGGAAATGACTAGCATTGGCTCTTATAAAATTTAAATCATTGTTTTTAATTTGATTTAAAAATTTACAGTATTTTATAAAACTAAGCTTTATATATGTATTAAAAAGCACAATATCAAGATGTGAGTAAACCTCTTTAATCTGGCTAACATCTCTTTCAGATCTAAATAATTTGACCCCATGATATAAACTGTTAACATGCTTATCACTAATAGTACAGTTAGTTATACTGGACTCTCGATATCTATAAAATAAAAGCGGTTTATTTAATTCAAATATTTTTAAATTTTTTTATAAATAAAGAGTACACATAACATATCTTCAAAATATAAATCTTTAGGAAATTTATATGTATAAAAAAAGATCTTTTATAAATCCTCAACCATGCATACCATCTATTTCTTTTAAATTATTGAAGTAAATAATATTGATCAACCTGATCGACCAAACCAGTTTTTTCAGTTAAATTTAGCTCTTTATTGAAGTTATGTCGACTCTGTTCAATTGCATTAAAATGAATCAAATCGATATTCTTTTTACTTTTTAAAATAGCAATAATTTCACCAATATAATTTTCCATCACTTTATCATCAGAATCTAAGAAAGCTATATAATCACCTATAACCAAATCAAGAACATTATTTCGAGCCATACTCAGACCCTGATTTTCTTGATTTATAATTAAAATATTTTTTAGTTCAGATTGACTCTCTAAATAATTTTTCAATATAGGAATAGATTGATCTTGAGAACCATCATTAACAAAAATACACTCCACTTCAGAAGTAAGTTGATTGAATAAAGAATGAATACAATCCTCTATGTAATCTTCAACTCCATAAACAGGAACAATAATACTTAAAATAATTTTTTCAGATTTATTATACATTGTGATCGCATTGAATAGTTGGGTAATAATTTTCTATATGATTTCCTAGGCTAATAATAGTTTATTAAATAATTAATCTTTTTGTAAGAAAACTTTTTGTATATAAAAATATACTGGTCAAATTTAAAAATAAATAAAATTTAGGAAATTGTAATAGTGTTTATAATTTATTAATTTTTTAAACATGAGCCTAAAATGAAGTTCTTAAATTATCATTTAAGAACTTCACTATGTTGAAAAATAGCTATTCAATAATTTTTATTAATTCATTCCTCACTCTAGGATATATAGCTTCTGCATACATTGACGTAATGTGATCATCATCCCTATAAATTGGTATATTAGATTCATATGTCAAACATTCATCCCCCTTACAAAACAATTCATTCCAATCAAGTGAAATAATGAGGTCTGCCAATCTTTGAGATGGATCAGTATCCTGTAAATAGCTTCCCTTTTTATAAGCACAATTTTCAGGATTGTTGAAATTATTGATTAAACAATAGTTTGGTGAAATGGAGAATCTTGGATTATCACGTATTCCAATAATTTTTACATGCTCTTGCTTATCTATAATATTTTTCCACGCCTTAACATAAGAGATTGGAACATTTTCCTTCAAACTGGACTCATCAGGATAAGTTCTAGTAGAGTTAGTTATAAGATAGTTAACTTGGCGACTACCCAAGAAATCAAGTAGTTTCTCATTCCACTCTAGACAACTTGAATCGTATAATTCATTTTCAAAATTAGCCCCTAGAGGGCAACCACTCTTAGTGATTTGTACAATTTCAACTTTGAATTCATTTGCAAATTTAATAATTGTTGGAATCCATTGTTCAATATGTGATCCACCAACAACATAGATCGTTTTATTTGCACCTTGAACACCATGTGTACAAATTTTTAAATCAGAACTATCACCGTATATTGAACAATCTTTAATTTGATGTTTTAACCCAATACCCTCAACCACTTTTAAAGCATCAATTAATTCAAAATCTTTTGTATTGTTTAAATACCAGTCATCGTATGCTAGTTTTAAGCGCTCTCTCTCAATATTTCTCAATAAGGAAAAGGTAAGCGAAAAAGCTAATATAATAGATAGAATTATGGCATAGAACTTCACTTTTTTTGCATTATTAATAGTTATTAACCCATTCAAAAAATTTACTATTAATACAAAAAATACTGTTAATAAAACTACAACCATCCCGTTAATAAAGTTTATTTTAGCCAGGCCGTAATAAGCCTTATAAATTATAAGTATTGGCCAATGTACTAAATATATTAAAAATGTATATTTTGAAATTATTTGAAATACATTTAATTTTAAAAAACTAACACCCCAAAATTTTTCATTATCCAACAATACCACTAATGCAACAACTACAGGTAAAATTGATGCAAATCCAGGGTAAGGTAGTAAATTAGGAACAAACAATGCATTAATTATAAGAATTAAGATTAAAATAGGTATGCCAAATGTTGTAAATAAAATAATTTTTTTATCACCTTTATTTAATACAATTAAATAAGCCAATACACCAAAAAAAAACTCCCATATTCTCGTCAAGGGATGAAAGTAAGCATATGATTCATCAGTATAGGTTTCATACAAACCATAAAAAAAAGAAAAAATTATTATTAAAATTGCAACAAAAGAAATTCTCTTAATATTAAATTTAGAAAAATAAAATATAAATGGCAAAAATAAATAAAATTGAAATTGAATAGATAAGGCCCAAAACTGCTGAAAAGGGTTCAAAAAACTAGAGTTTAAATAATTTAAATTATTACGAATTATGTACAAATTCTCACTAAAACCAATACTTTTTGAAGCATGTTTTATTATTTCAAGTCTATTACCTAAATCTAATACAAACCAAAAAAATAGAGTAAGGCTAACAACCAAAGCTACAGGAATAAATGTTTTTGATAATATTTTTTTCCAAAAATCAAGAAATATGTTCAACAAGCTTGACGAACTCATCTTCATCAGAACTGCTGTCATAAAATAACCTGATATAACAAAGAAAATATCTACACCACCAGATATTTTTTCAAGCCAAATATGACAAATGACGATTAAGATAGCACTTATAGCCCTTAAACCCTGAATATCATTTCTATAAATTGACTTCATAAAATTTAAAATTCATTACAGTCTACTAAATACTTTTAAAATTAAAAACTCAATCTTGAATAATATTCGAATGATAAAATTTTGACGATTAACAAACTTAATCTTAAAATCATTCAACAAGTTATATTCATTTAATTTAATAAAGTGTTTCAATACACTTGCACCATATTCAATTTGTTTTAACTTAAACTTTTTCTTATTATTTAGATACACCACTAAATCAGCTCTTTCAGTTGCAATAAATTTCTTATTTTTATTTTTATGAGTTAAACCGTGTGTTTGAAATTCAATGAATGTTATCCCCCCTTCAAAAAATTTAAAATTCACATATTCGCTTAATGCTGCAAAAAAACGCCATTCTCCACCACCACGAATTTTCTCATTAAATCGAATATTTGTTCTTCTCAACAAATTAGCTTTCAAGAAATGTGTTGTATCTCTTCTAATACTTTTTCCAATCAGATAGTCATCTACATAATTATAGCTACCCTGAAGTTTATTCAGCTGAGTAAGTGATTTCTCTGATTGATGATCAATTTTTCTTGATACAAACCACTCAAAGCTTTTAAATTCATTTATCTCTTTTAATGCATTTTTCAAAGTATCTTTATCAAAGAAATCATCATCATCTAAAAAAACTATGAAATCGACATTATTTTCTAATAAATACTCTATTCCTTTATTACGTGAGTAACAAACCCCTTGATTTTTTGAATTTTTTAAGTAGTGATGCTTTTCATTTATTAATTTAATTAATTCACCATTAACTTGCTCTGAGTCATCGACTATAACTTGAAGCCAGTTACTATAAGATTGATTTTTTACGCTTTCAATACACCTCTTTAAAAGATCTGGTCTATTATACGTAGGAGTAACAATCCCGAATTTTAACACTTCGATTATTCCTTTAATTCGCTTATCTATTAAACATTTCAGTTAATTTTAAATAAGAACTTACTGCAAATATTTGACCAAATTTTTTTTCTAACTTCAAAGGATTCAATCCTTTCAAACTAGCACTTTGTATTAATTTAGCTAATTGATCTATATTTTGAACATCAACTAGATATTCCTCATCCAATATTTCATTAGGCCCAGAAGGGCAATTGGTACTAATTACTGGCACATTTAAAGCCAATGACTCCAATATTACTAGGCCTAGCCCTTCAAAATCAGACGATAGCACCATAAAAGAAGCATGTTTCATGTAGGGATACGGATTTTTCTTGAACCCGGTAAAAATTACTTTATGTTGAATATTTAATTCATTAACTAATGTCTTAGCTTGATCTACCAATTCTCCTGTACCAACTAGCACTAGTTTTTCGGGAATATTTGCCTTAGCGTAGGCTTTAATTAAAATATCATGTCGTTTTTGAAATTTAAATTTTCCAACATTAACTATATATGGCCCTGCTATATCCGGTATGAACTCATTGGCGGAAGATTGAATATCATCAATATCAATTGGGTTATAAATCGTTTGAATATTTTCACTATTAAATAATTTTTTAAAATCTTCAGTTACACCTTGGCTTACACCGATACATGGCTTAGATAAATAAATTTTTTTTAATTGATTTAGTAATTTGTCATTAAAGCAACCAGCGTATTCTTGACTCGTTGTATTGTGAATGACCATATGAACGTTTGGTAATTGGCTTCTACTTAAAATAAAATCGACAGGAAATAAATTAGATAAAACCAAATCAGGAGTACCCACTTGATCTAAAACGAATTTATCAAATGAACTCGCGGCAATTTTTGCACGCATAAATTTAGGTATAGCACGAAATTTTTGATAATTAAAGAAGTGTATCTTCACTCCCTCAGGAATAGGTAAATCTATAATATCTTTGAAATAAACAATATGTGCTTCATGTCCTGCATTATTTATACCTTTGGCTAAAGTTAATGCGAAACGTTCAGCACCGTTACCTTGTAAAGTAAAAATAGCAAGTACAACCTTTTTTTTCTTCATAATTCGATATTCAATATTGTTAAAAATGTGCCTTATCAAGACGAATAAATCGCTTTTGCGCTTTAAATATGACTTGCATATAGCGACATCCCATAGCCAACTGACCGATGATCCGTCTCTTTCTAAATACTCTTTTTTCCATAGCAGAAGAATAAATTGGCTTGTGA
Source organism: Acinetobacter sp. ANC_7513 (assembly GCF_056779915.1). Classification (NCBI taxonomy): domain Bacteria; kingdom Pseudomonadati; phylum Pseudomonadota; class Gammaproteobacteria; order Moraxellales; family Moraxellaceae; genus Acinetobacter; species Acinetobacter sp. ANC_7513. Next base: position 51,288 of record NZ_JBWYIW010000009.1, on the reverse strand, counting down.
TGTTCTGAACGTCCGATCACTGATTCAAACTGCTCTGCAGGTACAAGACCATAAGCTACCATTTGATCTTCTTGAATAATTGCGGCAGGCTCAGCTTGTAAACTCTTCAATCCATAATGGCTAAAAATAAAACCATCAGCAATTGCAGGTGAGGTTTCTGCTAAACGTTGTAATAACTTCTTTGCGCCCGATGGATAGAGTAAATATCCTGCTGCACCTGTTCGGTCTTGATATAGAGTATATAGCGCAGTTTGTCCAGCGACTAATTGATATTCTGGTTTTTTAGAAATAATTTTTTTACGACTACGTACTTCAAAATTAATTAAATCTATATCTTTAAAATTATAATTTTGTATTTCTTCAAGTAACTGAGGAATATGACATGATAAGACTGCATCATCCTCTAATATCAATGCTGGTTCATTAGTTTTAATAACAGTTTCCCAAGCTTTCTGATGACTCAAAAAACATGCTACCTCCACCTTACGCAAAGGTCTTTGCCAACCAAACCCTAATAATTGATATTGTGAATCATCGATATCATCAACTGATACAGCAGCTAAACGCTGAAAAGATAAACCCAAATCATCAAACTGTTGAGTCTGAAAAGCCAAACGCTCTTTTGAACGCTCAAGATTTATAATCAAGATCTGCATGGATTACCACCAACGTGTTTTTTCACGCGTATGTCTTTTTTTAAAACGCACATAGACAGTATCATTAACGTCTTGATTAATCCGCTCAAAAATTTCAATAACCAATTGACCTAATGGATGATCAGTACATATCTGGTCTAAACGCCAACGCATATTTCTCAATGTATCATCAGTACCCACTGCAAAAGCAGATGTACCATCAAATAGAGCATAACGTTGTGACTGTAAATGATTTAGACACTCTAGATTTTCTTCCATCTGATGATCACATAAATAGCGTTCCGTTTCCTGAAGCTTTAAAGTATTAATAAGAACCACAGCATTCATCAAAATTGCTTTCAGAAGAGAATCTTCATCATGATCAATGAAAGTATCACACGCTGAAATTAACCATCGTATATTTAAGGATTTCAGTAAAAAATCTCGCTCTTTAAGCCATAAAGATTTAAATTTTAGATAGTTATCTGTCGTATCAACATCTCGGCGCATCAATACAATTAGACTAGCATGATAATGATTCAACGCAGGTTGACCTACGAACTCATCTTTGAGCTGCTCTATATGCTGCTTCAAATCTTTCGCTGATCCATGGGTATAGCGTGTTTCATCACCTTCAATCAAGTTTTCTTTCAACGCATTAATATCTATACCTTCAAATTGCGCATAGACCTCATCTGCACCAAAACGACGTTGATGCCGACTAAAGGAGAACCATTGTTCGAATTTACTTTTTTTTCTAACAGGCATTATAAACCACCATTAAAAGGCAACTATTATTGCCAAGCATCCTTAATCCATTGACTTGGCAACACATAGCGGTACCATTTACCACCGCCACCATTCACAGCATCAGGTGGATTAATCTCACCATGGAAAATAATAATTTTAGCACCTTCAGGTTTTACTGGTGGCTTAAAAAACGCCATTGGGATTTTTTGTAAACAGTGATATTTATAACTTTTACACCAGCTATCTGGCCAATAGGTTTGCTTCGCATGTTTATCTACATACCATGACAAATAGGCTTGTTCATTACGGAATTTTTTTCGGATCTCATCAAAGTTCTCACGAAAATATGGTAATAATCCAGGGAAAGCGCCCAATTTAAAACGATATACTGAGCTATTACCTGTGATTCGCCATGGTCGTTTCCAGTCGTGAATAATTAAAAAATCACCTGGATAAGTGAAAAAATCATCCATGTTATCAACGATAACAACATCCAAATCTAAAAATAGCGCGTTTCCCTTTAAGCCATATAAGTCAGGCTCAAAAGTTGAAAGTTTGTTCCAACCACGCTCAGGCGCGCCTTCAGGCAATGCTAACGGTGGAATAGGAAAGCATTTAACATTTGGATCAATTCCTTCTGTACGGTCAGTGAGACAAACCATCTGGAAATCAACAGTCGTGTGTCGTTTCACCATATTGTAAAGACGATTCACATACTCAGAACCATATTTGGTTCCCCACTTCATACACAAAACAATGTTCTGTTCTTGTGCAATCTCTTCTTCTAATAAGACATTGCTTTCATGTATTGACATGCCGTTTTATTCCACCTAATCAATAGCTGCATCATACCACAGAGTTAAAATATTCTTGAACGATAAGAATTCAAACTCGTCAAAATTGAAATCAAATCTTCATTAAATTGTCACGTCTTAGAAACCCTATTTTGTCAAATTAAATTTAATCTGGCTTGAACTAAAATAATGAAAATTACTATTGTCGGCACTGGGTACGTCGGTCTCTCAAATGCGATGATTTTAGCGCAACATCATGAAGTCACCGCCTTAGACATTGATCAAAATAAAGTAAATTTATTGAACAAGAAAATCTCACCTATACAAGACATAGAAATCTCTGATTTTCTAAGTAATAAACTATTAAACTTTAAAGCAACAACTAATGCTGTGGATGCATATTTTCAGGCAGACTATATTCTTATTGCGACACCAACTGATTATGACCCTACAACCAATTATTTTGACACTTCAAGTGTTGAATCTGTGATCACTGAGATTTTAAGTATCAATCCATTAGCGACGATCATTATCAAATCGACAGTTCCTGTAGGTTACACCCAACAACTAAAAAGTAAATTTGAAACACAGAATATTATATTTTCACCTGAGTTTCTCAGAGAAGGAAAAGCATTGCTGGATAACTTATATCCTTCAAGAATTATAATGGGTGAAAATTCTGAACGAGCACATCAATTTGCAAACATGCTCATAGAGGGTGCTTATAAAAAAGATTGTCCAGTCTTGTTCACTGACTCCACCGAGGCAGAAGCAATCAAACTTTTTGCAAACACCTATTTAGCTATGCGCGTTGCATTCTTCAATGAACTAGATACTTACGCTCAAATATACCGATTGGACACTCGCCAAATGATCGAGGGTGTTTGTTTAGATCCTCGAATTGGTAAATTTTATAACAATCCATCATTCGGTTACGGCGGATATTGTCTTCCTAAAGATACTAAACAATTACTCGCCAACTACGACCAAGTTCCAAGCAATTTAATTCAAGCCATTGTAGATGCGAATATTACTCGCAAAGATTTTATTGCACAGTCTATTTTGGAGAGATGCCCTAGCGTTGTTGGGATATATCGTTTGGTCATGAAAAGTGGTTCAGACAATTTTCGATCGTCAGCAATACAAGGTGTTATGCGTCGTCTCAAAGCACAAGGAATCAAGATCATTATTTACGAACCCACACTTTCAGAGAAAAAATTTCAAAACTCAAAAATCATCAAAACACTGGAAGAATTTAAAAAAAGAGCAGATTTAATTATTAGTAATCGTCATTGCGATAAACTAAATGATGTTGCAGATAAAGTGTATACCAGAGATATTTTTGGTAAAGATGATTAAAAAAGGACTCAATTGAGTCCTTTTTTCAAAGCATTAATTACTTCACATATGTTAACCAGTGAGCATATTTAGGGTCTTTACCTTGTACGGCATCGAAGTATGCTTTTTGGATTTGTGTTGTGATTGGACCACGAACACCTTCACCGATTTGACGATCATCATATTCACGGATTGGCGTTACTTCTGCCGCTGTACCTGTAAAAAATGCCTCATCAGCGATATAGAATTCATCACGTGTGATACGGCGCTCTACAACGTCATATCCAAGGTCTTTCGCAATCGTAATAATGGTTTGACGAGTAATACCATCAAGAGCACCACCAGCGATATCAGGGGTATGAATCACGCCATCACGCACTAAGAATACGTTTTCACCTGAACCTTGACACACATAACCTTGTGGATCAAGTAACATTGCTTCGTCATAACCTGAGTGCGCAACTTCTTGGTGTGCCAAAATAGACAGCGTATAGTTTCCTGATGCTTTCGCCTTACACATCGTCACGTTAGGGTGATGGTGTGTAAAAGAAGAAGTTTTTACACGAATACCCTTCGCCATTGCTTCTTCACCAAGGTAAGCGCCCCAGCTCCACGCAGCAACCACTGCATGAATTGTATTATCCGTCGCTGCAATACCTAGCTTTTCCGAACCAATAAAGATAATTGGACGTAAATAGCAAGAAGCTAATTTATTTTCACGCACCACATCAATTTGAGCTTGTTCTAATGCCGCCTGATCAAACGGAACTTTCATTTGATAAATTTTGGCAGAGTTTAAAAGACGTTTAGTGTGTTCTTTTAAACGGAAAATTGCCGTTCCATTCGGAGTTTCGTAGGCACGGACACCCTCAAACACACCCATACTGTAGTGTAAAGTGTGTGTTAAGACGTGAGTTTTTGCTTCACGCCAATCAACTAATTGTCCATCTTGCCAAATAAAACCATCACGATCAGCCAAATTCATGACCTAAACTCCAAATTTTTATACACAGTCATTTCTATCCAACTACTGATGCAGTTGGATCTATTAATCTTTGCCATAGCTTGCAAACGACCTTACGGGTATCGAGCCAATTCGCAGCACTCACTTGCATGGATTGATTTGCAAGGGCTAAACGATGACTCTCGGCACGTTCACGGAGATAAGCTTGAATCAATGCTGTCGCATCGGCGCTGGATAAGCAGCCAGTTTTTGCGGCATCCTCAAGGATTCGTACATTGTCGGAGTAATGGGCGAGATCAGGATTCGTCCCACTCCATGCTAATACTGCATACTGTGCCATAAATTCGATATCAACGATACCACCTGCATCCTGTTTTAAATGAAAAATTCCATCTTTTTTTTGCTCATTTGATGAGCCTAAATGGTCTTTCATTTTTTGACGCATTTTTAGCACTTCTGCTCTCACCGTTTCTTCATTTCGAGGCAAAGTTAAAATACGACAGCGTAATTCCTCAAACTTTTCTCTTAAGCTTTGCTCACCCGCTATACTACGCGCACGAACAATCGCTTGATGCTCCCAAAGCCATGCATTTTTAAGTTGGTATTGCTCAAAAGCCTTAAGGCTTGTGACGAGAAGCCCAGCTTCTCCTGAAGGACGCAATCGTGTATCAATCTCATACACACGACCATCTAAAGTTTGGGTTGTCATCAGCGACATGAGCTTTTGCCCAACACGCATCGCAAATTCAAAACCACTAATTGGTTTCAAGCCATCTGTATCTGCCTGCTCATCCATATAGTGGATAAAGACTAAATCAAGGTCTGAACCATACCCAAGTTCAATACCGCCTAATTTCCCATACCCAATGACACTGAATGCCATATGATTTTTTGAACAACGCTGACCATCTGCATCTACTGGGTAACCATGTTTTTTTGCTGTAATTTGATATGCTAAATTCAAAGTTGCTTGAACTGAAACCTCAGCAATATCGGTGAGCGCATCAGACACACGCATCAGTGGACTTTCAGCCAATACATCACTTGCTGCTACAGTCAAAACATTCGATTTTTTGAATAAGCGCAATACGCGCATTTGATCTTCCACTTGATCAATTTCAATACGCAGCAGCTGCTGTCTGAGTGAATCCTCCAAATCTTGGCGTTTAGGTAGCTCAAAATCCATTGATAAAAACTCATCGAGTAAAACTGGATAATGGGTTAGCTCTTCACAAATCCATGGGCTTACAGTCGCCATTTTAACGAGTCGCTGTAATGCTCCTTTGCTTTCAATTAACATCACTAGATAGACTGTTCGCCGCATCACAGATTCAACCAGTGGCATCAGCCTTACCAAAGCGACTTGTGGATTATCCGATTCAAGAACAGCTTGAATCAGATGAGGCCAAAACTCTTTTAAACGATTAACTGCTTTAGCGGGTAATTTTTTGATGGCATGTCCATACCAAAATTCACGAACCAAATTTTTAGCAGACTCATCTAAAACTTCATTCAATTGCTGCTCTATTTGGCTAAAGCTTTCAACCAATGGATCTACTTCTTTTTCTTTAATTAAATGCTCAAACTGATAAGTTACTATAGCGCGCTTCTCATTGAGAACATCTAAGAACGCATCCCAACTTTCAAATCCAAGTGTTTCTACGATGCGATTTCTTTGGTCAACCTCAGTAGGCAGTGATTGCGTTTGTTGGTCATTTAAGGCTTGAATAGCATGTTCCACACGACGCAAGAATAAATAAGCATTTTCAAGCTCATCTACCACTTCAGGTTCAAGTAATCCAACAACCCCCAAATGATGTAGACTCACTAAACATTGACGGTCTTGTAGCTCAAGTTTTGAACCACCATAAATCAACTGGAAAACTTGAACGATAAACTCGACTTCACGAATACCACCTGCACCAAGTTTAATATCATCTTCAATATTTCTACGTTGAACTTCACGCTCAATCATCGCTTTCATTTCACGCATCGCTGCAAAAGCAGTGTAGTCCACATAACGGCGGAATACAAAAGGTCGAGTCATTTCCAGAAGCTCATCCCCTTCCTTTCCTCCTGTAACAATACGCGCCTTTATCCATGCATAACGCTCCCACTCACGCCCATGTTGACTGAGATACTTTTCGAGTGCCGCATGACTGATTGCAAGTGCTGAACCATCACCCCATGGTCGTAATCGCATATCCACTCGGAATACAAATCCATCTGCGGTGATATGTTCCAACAAATAAATAATTTTTTGCCCCCAAAGGATGCAAAATTGCTGAACATCAATACATTTACGACCATTGGTTTCACCTTGCTCATCGAAGGCAAATATAAGATCAATATCACTGGATAAATTAAGTTCCTGAGCCCCCAATTTACCCATTGCAATCACGATAAGGTCTTGAAGCTTACCGTTATAGCCGATCGGCTCTCCATGTTTGGCTTGCAATGGACGATAAGCGAAGCTTTTGGCTGCATCAATACTGGCATCGGCAAAGTCTGAAAGCTCACGAGTCAATGTAATAACTGAAATGAGGCGGTTCGCATCCTGCCAAATCCACCGAAACATTAAACGTGCTCGCAAAATTCGAATTTTTTGCATCCATTCTTTTTCATCCTGAATGTCAGCAAGTTCTTTTCGTACAATGTGATAGATTTGTTCAGTACTTAAAAATTTATTAAATTGATCAGATGAATAATCTTGTTCTAATAATGTTTGATGTAAATTATAAACTTGTTCCGCGTATTGACTGGCTCTAAGAGTTTTTTGCAACTGATCAGCATTCATTTGAAAAAAAGCCTGAATAAATCTAAAACTCTTTTATATCAGTCCTTACGCAATTTGTGGACTATTTAGTTCACTTTTTCCAAAGATGTTTGATTACTCGTATTTGGGGTGGCAGGTAACGCTGCATGAGTGTCTGCTTCAGGTAATATGACTTTAAAAGTCGTACCTTGACCTTGTTGAGAACTGACACAAATTTCACCATGATTCAAATCAACAAATCTTTTACATAACACCAAACCTAAACCAGCACCTTTTTCACCAGATGTACCACGAATAGATACCTTCAAATCCGGTTGAAAAAGCTTCTCAATTTGCTGTGATGTCATACCTAAACCTGTATCGCGAATGGCAATTTCGACACCTTGATCGCATTTTGATGCTTCGATATAAACTTTTCCAGTTCCATCCACATGAGTAAACTTCAAAGCATTGGATACCAAGTTTTGAATCACTGATGTGATCATATTAATGTCGGCAAAGACTTTTAACTCTTGCGGCACACTTTCAATTAATTGAATATTTTTTTTCACAGCCAACGTGTTTAAAACATCAAAAACGATTTTTGTCACCTGTTTAAGCTCAAACTGAATAGGGTGATAGACAAATCTCCCGCCTTCAGCCATTGCCCAATTTAATAGGCTTTCCAATAAGTTATAAGTCGATTGAGCGGTATCATGTAGATACTCAGCGATATTCTGTACACTGTCCTCATCCAAACTTTCACGTTCATTGGCCAATACATCAGAAAAACCTAATAAGCCATGAAATGGTGCGCGTAAATCGTGTGCAATGATTTGAAAGAATTTTGTTTTACTGAAATTAAGCGCCGATTGTTGTTCATATAATTCTTTGAGTTCCGCATAATCCGAATGAAGCTCTAATATACGAATTAAGCTCATTGAAAAATCATAAACCAGTTCTAAATTTTGATCATCAAAAGGTTGGTGCTGATTATCAAATAAAATCACTTGACCAATTGAAAAATCATCATTCACTTTTAAATCAATGGCTATAATTCGCTCGTGATCAACTCCGAGTTGATGAATATGTGCTGAAAAAGATGAATAATTAGGATGATCACGACTGATCGAAGTTTGACCCGCGAAATATGGTAATAATTTTGCTTTTTTATTGGCATTAAAAGCTTTAAATCCATTTGGAGAAGAATGCCACACATATGGTTCATCATGAAAAGCTAAGATTGCTGACTCCGCATTTAAAATGCCACGCGCAAATCTTAAAAAACTCTCAAGTTGATTTTTTGGCGTTGATACACCGAGTAAAAGAGACATTTTGCAGGCACTGAGCTGATCAGCTTGATCGACATCTATAAATTCTATTTTCATGTCTACATCCTGCCATGGAGTAAAGGGGAATAATGATCGATTACATTTTATTTTTTCATTTCACAGTAAAGAAATGAAACCTTATTTCATCAAGACTAATACATTCTCAAATATTAAGAAAGTGCATTTTTGAGGACTGAATATCTAGCTAAAGCATGAGTCGTACTTTATAAAACGTAAGCATCTAGTGAAGATCGATTGAATAAACCATAACTATTTATTATTAAAATAAAATTTACTCAATCCTTATCTTATATTATTCATCAAATCTTCATTTGAAATTTTAAAATTCCTTTATTTATTTAAAACAAATAAAAAGGCCCTCAAGTCTGAATATGCTTGAAGGCCTTTAAGTATTTGGTCCCGAGGGTCGGACTCGAACCGACACGTCATCTCTGACAGCGGATTTTGAGTCCGCCGCGTCTACCAATTTCACCACCTCGGGAAAGGTTGTGTTCGGTATAATATCGTTTTTCTTTTCTTTGTCAATGCAAAACCTGACTCAAGCGCCTATTTTTAAATCAATAGCATGCATTATGCTTTTTTAACCACCAAACTCAACTCGAACTGGGCAAAAAAAGCATATACTAATGCCAAAATTTTTGCTGATTCCATTTTTATATTCTTATGCAACTTTCTGATTTTAACTTTGAACTCCCTGACGAACTTATTGCCCGTTACCCTCTTGAAGAGCGAAGCGCTTCTCGCTTACTTCATCTTAAAGCCGATGGTCAATATGACGATCACCAATTTACCGATATTTTAGACCTGTTTAATGAAGGTGATTTATTAGTTCTCAATGATACTAAGGTAATGAAAGCTCGCTTGAAAGGTAAGCGTGCTTCGGGTGGTGCGATTGAGGTTCTGGTTGAAAGAATGCTTGATCAATTTATTGCTCATTGCCATATCAAAGCAAGTAACTCACCAAAACCAGGTGCTGAGCTTTTTGTCGGATCAGATGAGGTTAAAGTTACGGTTCAAGGGCGCCATGAAAATCTCTATGTGGTGGAATTTTCCAAACCAATCTTAGATGTATTGGATCAGTATGGTGCATTGCCTATTCCACCTTACTTCAACCGAGAAGCAGAAGATATTGATACTGTTCGTTATCAAACCGTATTTAATGATCCTACAAAAATTGCTAGCGTTGCTGCTCCAACGGCGTCTCTACATTTTGATGAACAACTATTAAAAAAACTTGAAGATAAAGGTGTAAACAAGACATTTGTCACCTTACATGTGGGTGCAGGTACCTTCTTACCAGTACGCACCACTGATATCGAAAATCACATCATGCACAGTGAATGGTGCCAAGTCAGCGATGAAGCTATGGCGTTGATTAAGGCGACTAAAGATCGAGGCAATAAAGTGATTGCCGTCGGAACGACTGCAACACGGGCAACTGAAAGTGCGGCTCAAGCCAATGATGGCCAACTGAAGGGCTGGACTGGTGATACTCAGATTTTTATTTATCCTGGTTATGAATTTAAAGTAGTAGATCGCTTAATTACTAACTTCCACCTTCCAGAATCAACATTATTAATGCTTGTCTCAGCCCTGTCCAATCGTGATTATATTTTGAATGCGTATCAACATGCTGTAAAAGAACGCTATCGTTTCTTTAGTTATGGTGACGCAATGTTGATTGACCAAGCAAAAGATTAGGATCTGATCTATGCCGATTGATTCTGTTCAGCAACTGCTTCACCTTCGCACCCGAAAGAACAAGCAAATTATGGCCAGTGTTGATCGGCTTTGGGCTCTTGGACGTTCTGCTCAACATTCTGATGACATCCTGCAAGGATTACATCCATGGGGTTCGAATACCCAACTCTTTTTTCACAATGGCATACCTAAATTTTTAGTTACGCTTGCCATCATATTCAGTGTTTTTTCGCTCTTTCCTATTTTTGACACATTAAAATGGATGGCATATAGCGCATCGGCGATACTTATCCTGATTGCATATATAATTTATGAACCGAATAAACCTATTCATGAAGTGATTTCATTTCTTGAAGAGCGAATGATTGGTTTTAAATTCGGTATAGAAGCTTATTCAACGCCATCACACCTTGGAACAAATAGACATAACACCTTGATCATAAGTCAGCTAAGGCAAAAATTTCCTTTGTTTAACCAAGGTAACCATGCCAATGATATTTTAAAGTTTGCCTCCACCACGTGGAAAAACGCGCAAAATCAAGATTTTCCTGTTATGCTTTTTCATTACCGATTTATTGATGAAATCAATCTGCCTGAGCAAAACAAAACACCACAAAAATTAAAAAAAATTGAACGTCATCATTGGGGCGTATTTGTATTTGATATATCACCACTAGGATTAGCGACAACCAGTAGAAAGAAAGGGTTCACAGCACCATATACAGAGCACTGGGAGAGCAGCGATTTAGAGCTACGTAAAAAAGTTCAGATTTACGGTACAGACCGCTTACAACTCGCAAAGATCATGACGCCATCAACCACACTCAAACTAATTGAATTTTATCGACTTCACCAGGGCGACTTAATTTTCCACCCTCATGACCAAATCATGTGCTATTTGGGAGAGCGCGATTTATTTGAAGTCACGCACAAGCTTGAAATCAAAGACATTAAAAATATATCCGCTTTGCGCGGTTACTTAAGAACATTAACCATGCCAAATTATCAACAACTCAAACAGAGCATGCTAAACTTAGTTGCATAATAACGATCATATTAGGTAATGCGTGTGGGCTTATTCATTTTTCTTTCCATCTTTGTTTTGATTATTGTTTGGGGAATATGGGTTCGAAATAATATCGTTAGATATTTGAATGCTTCTCAGCGTGCTTGGTCAGATGTCGCAAATTTTGAACGTCAGAAAATTAAAACATTAGAGCATCTTGAGCAAAATTTATCTCAATACACTGAGTTTGAAAAATCAACATTAGAAAATATCACAGCCTTACGCCAACAAATCCTAAATCTCAATACACAATCAACTGATGTAGCTCAGCTTCAGCATATTGAAGCGCTAAGTCAGTCGTTAATGAAAAGTTTAAATGTGGTTGTTGAGAATTATCCAGATCTCAAAGCTGATCAGCTTTACAACCAAATGATGCATGACATTCAAGAGCAAAATGAAAATGTCAGTGCTGCAATTTCAATATTCAATCGAAATGTCGAAGAGTTTAATAACTTGATTCAAATTTTTCCAAATAACTTAATCAACAGTATCAGCCTCGCAAAGAAACCTATTCGCCCATTTACAGATCATCAAGCTCAACAAAATTTTGATTATCGCCCTAATTTCAAATAAGGATTCCACCTTAAAAAGTGGCAATATCTTAGAGAATCACGTTGTTTATCCATTACGATTTATTCATATTAAGATATGCTAAAAACTGTATAGCTGGGCGAAAAATAAGCAGATATCTTCATTGTTTAGCAAGATCATGAATCTCTTGTAATTTTTCATAAACAAAAATCCAAGTCGTTAAGAATAATGTAATTTTTCTAGCATAAACTGCGCGAATCTAGGAAAATAGAGCGCTTTATCGCTATCAATCAGCGAACTGTTTTTTCGCCTCGATTTGGACAATTTATGAAGTTTGAAAAATTAGGTCAGTCTGGTCGCGCTCGACGCGGACGCTTAACCTTGGAACATGGTGTCGTTGAAACACCGATGTTTATGCCTGTCGGAACTTACGGTACTGTTAAAGGCATGCTCCCACGTGATATTGAAGAAATTAAATCACAGGTCATTTTAGGAAATACCTTTCATTTATATCTACGCCCTGGTCTAGATGTCATTCGTGAGCACGGTGGTCTACATGGTTTTATGAAATGGAATAAACCAATTTTGACTGACTCTGGTGGCTTCCAAGTATTTAGCTTAGGCGCAATGCGTAGTATCAAAGAAGACGGCGTAACATTCCGCTCTCCAATTGATGGCTCTAAAGTCTTTCTTTCTCCTGAAATTTCGATGGATATTCAACATACATTGAATTCAGATATCGTGATGATTTTTGATGAATGTACACCCTATCCAGCGACTCACGAAGAAGCTCAGAAATCTCTACAACTTTCATTGCGTTGGGCAAAGCGTTGTAAGACTCAACATCATGATGTGTTAAAAAACCGCAATGCTCTGTTTGGTATTATTCAAGGCGGCATGTATGAAGACCTCCGCCAAGAATCACTAAATGGATTAAAAGAAATCGGTTTTGATGGTTATGCGATTGGCGGTCTTTCTGTAGGCGAGCCAAAAGAAGAGATGATCAAGGTCCTTGATTATCTTCCAGAGCAAATGCCTGCGGATAAACCACGTTATTTAATGGGTGTTGGCAAACCAGAAGACATCGTTGAAGCTGTTCGTCGTGGTGTAGACATGTTTGATTGTGTAATGCCAACTCGTAACGCACGTAATGGACATTATTTTGTTACGGACGGTTTAGTGCGTATACGAAATGCGAAATACCGCCATGATCAAAGCCCACTTGATCCGCATTGCGATTGTTACACCTGTACCAACTTTACCCGTTCGTATCTATACCATTTAGAAAAATGTGGTGAGATGCTTGCATCAATGCTTGGCACAATCCATAACCTTCGTTATTACTTGCGTTTAGCAGAAATGATGCGTGATGCATTAGATAACGGAACATTTGATGATTTTGTTCACGATTTTTATGCACGCCGTGGGCTTGAAGTACCTCCTTGTCCGCAAGATTAATACATCAGTATTTGCGCTGAGCAAAAAGACAATGTAAATTGCTGAACAAGCCGATTTTTTATCATCTTTTTTGATATTTTTAGTTTAGGAAAATGAAATGAGCCTTTTTATTTCGACTGCACACGCAGCTGGTGAAGCTGCACAACAACCAAGCTTAGTTGCTAACTTATTGATGATTGCAGTATTCATTGCAATTTTCTACTTCTTAATTTGGCGCCCTCAAGCAAAACGTGCGAAAGAACATCGCACTTTGGTTGAGAGCTTAGGCGTTGGCAGCGAAATCGTTTTTGCAGGCGGTTTAATGGGCCGTATTACTAAACTCGAAGGTGATTTCGCTGTGGTTGAATTAAACCGTGGCAACGAAGTTAAAATTCAGCGTGCAAGTGTGATTTCAGTATTACCTGAAGGCACTCTAAATAACCTTTAATTATAAAATAGTCGTGCAGCTGCACGACTTTTTTCATTTTAAGAAGAAAGCGAATGCGTTACCCAGCATGGAAATATTTACTCATTCTAGTTGTACTAGTCGTGAGTACATTATATGCCCTGCCAAGTTTGTATCCTGATGAACCAGCTGTCCAAATTTCTGGTGCAAAAGCTGGTTCTGTCATTGATGACACAGTGATTCAAAAAGCAGAGCAACTATTAAAAAGCAACAATATCCAATCCCACAATAACAGCTTTACTCAAAATGCTGCCCTTCTACGTTTAGACAGTTCTGAAGCCCAATTAAAAGCAAAAGATATCCTACGTGAAGGTCTGGGTGAAAACTATGTTGTTGCATTAAACCTCGCGCCAACAACACCTGAATGGTTACAGAAAATCGGTGCACGACCAATGAAACTTGGTCTTGATTTGCGTGGTGGTGTCCACTTCCTCCTTGAGGTGGATATGGACAAAGCGATTGCGCAGCGCATGGAAACATCGGCTGCTGATTTGCGACGCGAATTCCGTGAGAACAAGATCAAATTCAATAGTCTTTCATTGAATAACAATGCGATCATTGTTCAATTTGCTAACAATGAAGATCGTGCAGCAGCGATGGATCAACTTCGTCGTAACGGCAATAAATATACTCAACAAGCACTTGCAACTGAAAATGGTGCCAGTCTTCGTTTAACCTATACAGATACCACAAAGCAAGAAATTCAGTCGTATGCGTTAGATCAAAACTTAACAACACTTCGTAATCGTATTAATGAACTTGGTGTTGCAGAAGCATTGGTTCAAACCCAAGGTAGCAACCGTATTGTGGTTGAATTACCAGGTGTCCAAGACACAGCTGAAGCAAAACGTATCTTAGGTCGTACAGCAAACTTAGAATTCCGTTTGGTGTCTGATCTAAATGATCAATATATTGATCCTTATTCAGGGAAATATAATGGTCAACCCTTACCTCCAGGGACAGAAGTATTCGCCTATGAATCTTTAGACAGTGGTCGTGAACTTTTACTTAACCGTAATCGTATTCTGACGGGTGAGCGTGTACAAAATGCTTCTTCAGGCTTTGGACAAGATAGTGGTACAGCAGAAGTTAACATTACCCTTGATAATGCAGGTGGTAAGTTAATGTCAGATGCGACTCGTAGCGCTGTTGGTAAGCGTATGGCGGTACTGTTCATTGAGAATAAACAACGTATCAGTTACGTTGAAGATCCTGAAACAGGTGCACAAACTGAAGTACGCACACCATATACTGAATCTGTCGTCATTAATGCAGCAAATATTCAAGCAGTACTGGGTTCACAGTTCCGTATTACTGGTTTAGATTCACCCCAAGAAGCAGCTGAGCTAGCTTTAATGCTTCGTGCAGGTGCGCTCGCTGCGCCAATGTACTTTGTTGAAGAGCGTGTTATCGGTCCAAGCTTAGGTCAAGAAAACATCGATAAGGGTGTACTATCCACTCAAATTGGATTCATCTTGGTCGCAATTTGGATGGTGGTATTCTTCCGCTTATTCGGTGTCATTGCGAACTTCGCTCTAGTATTCAACTTAGCAATGATCTTGACGGTTATGTCTTGGATCGGTGCTTCATTAACGCTGCCAGGTATTGCAGGTATCGTTATTACCATCGGTATGGCGGTGGATGCAAACGTTCTAATTTGCGAGCGAATACGCGAGGAAATCAAATGGGGAGCATCGCCTAAACAGGCGATTGTTGCAGGTTATGATCGAGCTTATAACACCATCTTTGACTCGAACTTAACCACATTCCTTGTTGCATTTATCCTCTTTGCCATTGGTACTGGTCCGATCAAAGGATTTGCCGTGACACTCATGATTGGTATTGTTTGCTCGATGTTTACTGCGATTACAGTAACCCGTGCAATTGTACAGATCATTTACGGTAAAAAACGTAACTTGAAAAAGTTGAGCATTTAGGAGATCTATCATGACTGAAAATACTCAACTCGAATCAAAACAATACGGCCGTCCAGACAACGAACGCGTAATTCCTTTCATGAAGATTGCAAAGCCAGCAGCTTGGCTTTCAATCATCCTGACTATTGCAAGTATCTTCTTTATCGCGACTAAAGGTCTGAATTTAGGATTAGACTTTACTGGCGGTGTTGCAGCTGAACTGAATTATGCCAATCCTGTAAAACCCTCTGAAGTGACGCAAGCATTAAGTGATGCGGGTTTTAATGATGCGGTTGTTCAAACCTTAGGTTCTGAACGAGATTTAATGGTTCGTATGCCCGTACAAGAAGATATTGAAGCGGAAGATCTAACCAAATCAATTACCACCGCAGTTCAATTAGACAATAATACCGTGACTGTACCTAAGGTAGATGTTGTTGGTGGTCAAGTCGGAAACGAACTTTACATTAAATCAGCAGGTGCTGTGGCTTTGGCTCTGATTATCATGCTGATTTATGTGACGATTCGCTTCGAATTCAAGTTGGCAATGGGTGCAGTTCTATCGCTATTTCACGATATTATCGTGACTCTTGGTATTTTTGCATTGATGCAGTGGCCATTTGACCTAACCGTTTTAGCTGCTCTTCTAGCGATTATTGGTTTCTCATTAAACGATAATATTGTTGTCTCGGATCGTATTCGTGAGAACTTCCGTAAAATTCGTGGGGCAGAACCTCTTGAGATCATCAATATTGCATTGACTGAAACCTTACGTCGTACCATCCACACTTCGATGACGCTATTGCTTGTGGTCGTTGCTATGATGATCATGGGCGGCGATGGTTTGAAATGGTTCTCGATTGCAATGTTTGTCGGTGTTTTTGTCGGAACATATTCTTCGATTTATATCGGTACTGCATTTGCATTGTGGCGTGGTCTGAACCGCCAAGACTTTATTGTTCAAGTAAAACCTGAATTTGAAGAGGAAGAAGAAATTCCTCAATAAACATTCAATACAAAAAGCCCATCAAATGATGGGCTTTTTTAATGTTGAGTGATTTGAATTTGAGGAATTGCAAAACCACGGCAAGAGTATTCACTTCGCCATGCGACTGTCAGCATACAATCCATGATTTCAAAATTCTGATAAGCAAATACCCCTAAGACTGGATGCTCACAAACCCCACCCATGTGTGTGGTATGGGCATTGGTATTCAACTCATTTAAGCTCATACGGATTCCCATCCCATGTGCCTTCAAAATTGCTTCCTTAATGGTCCAGACTTTAAACCAATAGCGAGAATCAAAATCCAATTCTGCCCATACCGCATATTCCAGTGGATGAAATGCATGTTTGGCTAAAGCTTCGAATCGAATTGATCGATTCAGCTCCTCAATATCCACACCCAAATCTCGAATATGATGTGATGTAACTAAAGCATAATAATGTTGACTATGACTATGGTTAAACTCAAAGTTTGAGATTTTTTTCAAAAAAGGTTTTCCATCTTTCGTTTGGTCAATATCCTCATTTTTTATTGTTCTGTTTAATTTACTTCCTAGTAATCTGTTGCGATATTGGTAAATCATTTTTTTTCTAAGACTAATTTCTTCTGTGCGTGTGAGATTTTCAGGAACTTGAAAAAAAGAAGAAATTTTTGAAATATCAATTTGAATATGACGGGTCATAATAACGTTCTCAGTGATTCCATTTATCTTAATTTATTCGCATGATAAAAAAAGCCCAAACTTCACATTTGGGCTTTCTGGACTAAATTTACAATTGATTAACCGCGTTTGAACTTCTTCTCGGCTTTCTTAAACTTCTGTACATAACGACGTTTACGTGCCGCAGTACGCTCGTCAATTTGAGATTTACGACCTTCAAATGGGTTCTCTGAAGTTTTAAATTCAATTTTTACAGGTGTACCCTCTAGTTTATACACTTTACGGAACACGTTTTCTAAGTAACGACGATAGTCAGCTGGGGTTTTATCAACTTTATTACCGTGAATCACAATCGTAGGCGGGTTTTGACCACCGATATGCGCATAACGCATTTTAATTGCACGGCCTTGAACTTTAGGTGGATGATGCGCGTCTGTTGCATCTTTTAAGATCTCAGTGATTTTCGCTGGAGATACTTTCAAACGTGAAGATTCATATGCACGGTGGATTGAAGGATAAAGCTCACCCACACCTGTACCATGCAAAGCAGAAATTAAATGGATTTTTGCCCATGGAATAAAGTCAAAACGACGCTCAACATCCAATTTACATTGTTTGCGATCATATTCTGACATATTGTCCCATTTATTGATCGCAATCACCATCGCACGACCAGCTTCAATCGCATATCCAATCAAATGCAAGTCTTGCTCAACAATACCTTCACGCGCATCAACAACAACAACGACAACGTTGGCATCTTTCATTGCTTGTAAAGTCTTTACGATTGAGAATTTCTCAATCATTTCATCCACTTTACCTTTACGACGAACACCGGCAGTGTCAATGAGCGTATATTTTCGACCATCACGCTCAAATGGGATGTAAATTGAGTCACGTGTAGTACCAGGCTGGTCAAAAGCAACGACACGTTCTTCACCTAACAGGCGATTAACTAATGTTGACTTACCTACGTTCGGACGACCGATAATCGCTAGACGAAGCCCAGTATCTTCATCACGCTGTTCACTTAGGTCATCTTCTGGCACATCTTCAAGCACTTCTTCGAGCATTTGTTGAACACCACGCCCATGGCTTGCAGCCACTTGCATCGGTTCACCCATACCCAACTTAAAAAACTCAACCAATGCTGCCTCTGCATGGACACCATCGACTTTGTTGGCAACTAAAAATACTTTTTTACCGAGTGTACGTAACTCACGCGCAATCTGTTCATCAGAAGCTAGAAGACCTGCACGCGCATCGACAACAAAGATAATCATATCTGCTTCATGAATCGCAGTTTTAGACTGCTCTGCCATGTAAGAGTCGATCCCACCTTCGTTTTCACCGATACCGCCAGTATCTACAACGATAAATGATTTATTTTGATAAACTGCATCACCATATTTACGGTCACGAGTAAGACCGGCAAAGTCTGCAACAAGCGCGTCACGACTTTTGGTAATCTGGTTAAACAGCGTTGATTTTCCGACGTTCGGACGACCAATGAGCGCAATAACGGGTTTCATAGATTAACCTTTAACAAGATCAGCCAACTCAATTGGCCTGAGCATCAGAAACTGTGGAAGAAGTTAGACGAATCATCTACTTAAAAATAAAAATGTCGGGGTCTGAAAATTCAACACCCCGAACTTAAAATATGTATTCAGCGACTAGTTTACCATAAGCAGAGAAAAAATTAACGATTCTGCCAAATTGTAAGTGCGCCTGTACGTGTCACTGAGTAAAGCTGATTGTTCAATACACGCAACGAACGTACTTCACCACGCGTTTTTTCGCGACCAACAAGTTGACCATTTTTAGGATCTACAAGATGGAGTACCCCCTCATAATCACCTACCACTAAATAGTGACCCAACATTACGGGGTTGCTTAATTGACGGTTAAGCAATTGATCATTAGTCCATAACGGCTGACCCGTCACCAGATCAAACGATACAATTTTACCATCTGTTTGCGTGACGAAGACTTGGCGACCTGCAACTTCAGCACGGTTAATACTGCTTGCATCTTCACTCCAAATCACACGTTGCGAAACTAGATCTAGTACAGTGACTTGGCCTTGATAGCTAGTGGTTACAACCAATTGTCCTGCAACGATTGGATCTGCATCCACATCAACTAAACGCTGTATATCAGAACGACCATCGCTGACTGCCACACGTCTTTGCATACGCAAAGTTCCAGTGAGACTATCAATTGCGTACACGTATGCATTTGACGAGGCCACTAACACTGTTCGTGGGTCTAAGCGCACAGGTGAAGCTTGACCGCGTAAGCTCAATTGTTCGTTTGGCATACGATAGGTCCACACTTGTTGACCTGTTTTTTCATCCAGACCAAACACCGTACCGTCATTTGCAACAACGATCACTCGACCAGTCTGAATGAGCGCCGCACTCAAAATTGCACCACTTAATTGCGCAGTCCAACGGATATCACCCGTTTTTTGATCGAGAGCAAACAGTTGACCTTTCTTGTTGCCGACGATCACTAACCCATTGGCCGCTTCAACACCTGAACTTAAACCAAGCTTGGTAACTTGTTTTTCCCAGACACGCTGCTTACCTTGATATGCAGAAACCTGTCCCTTAGGATCTAAAAAGTATAAAACACCTTGATCATTCGCCATTCTCAAACGCAATGGATCAGCAGTATCCGTCGCTGAAACATTATGTGAAAAAATAGGTGCTAAGCTCACCGATTGCTGAATTTTAGGCAACGGATTAGGTTTCACCTTTTCTTCTTTCACCGTATTGCTTGTACACGCCATTAGTGCACACGACAATGTCGCTAGAACAAAAGAAATTTTATACTTTCTATCCATTAAGACTCATCCGTTTGTATATCTAAAATTGGGCGCTCAATTTCAGGATCATCTACTAATATGCCAACACTTTCGAGTTTAATTTGTAAGATTTGGCGTTCTTGTTTAGTTGCAATTAAGTTATCCCATGCGCTCTGATAAGCTTTTTTCGCATTTTCAATATCATTCTTAGCAATATAAATATCGCCACGTGCTTCATCTACAGTTGTTTTGAAAGCGGGCAAATTTAACCCAGACAGTGTTTTTAAAGCCTCATCATATTTTTTTTGTGCCAGTTGAGCATCTGCTAAACGAAGCTTAATGATGTGTTGTAAACCTTCATCTTTGATTTGAGCATTTTCAATTTTTTTCAATTCACGTTCAGCTTTAGCATAATTCTCTTGCTCATAAGCCAATTTTGCCATTACAAATTGCGTTTGAACCGCATGAATCGAATCAGGATTTTCTTTTACAATTTTTTCAGCAGTTCCATCCAAAGCAGTCGCTACTTTAGGATCAGTTGTTGCAGCTTTCGCTTCATCAACTAAGAGCTGTACTTTAGCAGTCTGTATTTGATCTTCTGCTACGTTTTTCTTCTTCCAATATTCCCATCCGAAAAAGGCGATCAGGGCAAGAAGAATCAGCGTAATCAACGCCGATCCATATTTCTTAAAAAACGACTTTGCTGTATGCAGTTGTTCTTCGTCAGTCATTGCGCTCATATGATCGCCCTTTCCTTATGTTCTTAAATTTATTTTGAAGATAGTTTATCAATGATGAACGGCACAATGTCATTGACCGCTACTTGTGTCTGCTCTGCTGTAGCCAACTCTTTGACTGAAAGTTGTTGCGCCTCAGCTTCACGCTCACCAAAGATTAAGGCATAAATTGCACCGGACTGATCCGCTTTTTTCATTTGACTTTTCATCGAACCTTGAGAGCCAACTTTCAGACGCACTGAACTGCTTGCAGCTTCAAGTTGATCTCGAATTTGCTCAGCCAAAACTAAAGCTTTACCTTGCGTCGCAGGATCTGCAAGTAAAAATACTTCACAATCACGTACTGGTGTATTGTCTTCTACTTGTTCTAAAAGAAGCAATAAACGCTCAATACCCATTGCAAAACCAACCGCAGGAACCGATTGATCTGGTTTACCTTTTAACTGGCCCACTAAACCATCATAACGACCACCAGCACAAACCGTACCCTGTGAACCGAGATGTGTCGTCGTCCATTCAAATACAGTTTTATTATAGTAATCCAAGCCACGAACCAACTTTTGGTTAATGACAAATGAAATACCTGCATCAGTTAGATATTGCTGTAATTGTTGGAAATGTGCCAGCGTCTCCTCACCCATAAAGTCATGAAGTTTAGGCGCATTTTCTAAAATGCTTTGAGTTTTTGCATCTTTAGAGTCCAAAATACGCAGTGGATTCGTCGTTAAACGACGTTGCGAATCTTCATCTAAATCTGACTTATGTGATTCTAAAAACTCAACCAAGGCTGCACGATAAGCTGCACGCTCATCTGACTCACCTAAAGTATTAAGCTCTAATTGAACTTTGTCCGCAACACCCATCCGTTTCCACAGACGCGCAGTCATCAAAATCAGTTCAGCATCTTGATCAGGAGTTGCAACACCAAACGTTTCCACACCAAATTGATGAAATTGACGGTAACGACCTTTTTGCGGTTTTTCATAACGGAACATCGGTCCAATATACCAAACACGCGGTGTCGCACCACGAAGCAAATTATGTTCGAGCATAGCACGTACACAACCCGCAGTACCTTCAGGACGTAAAGTCAAAGACTCAGGAGGATTACCTTTATCTAAGAACGTATACATCTCTTTTTCAACGATATCCGTTGCATCACCAATAGAACGCTTGAACAAGTTTGTCTGTTCAACCATCGGCAAACGAATTTGTTGATAGCCATAGGCATCCATCAAACCAGACAGATGCTGTTCAAGACGTCTCCAAGCTGGGGTTTGCGTTGGGAGAATGTCATTAAAACCTTTGATTGCGACGATTGAACTCATGATCTACTCAGAAAAACCTGTGCGAATAATCTCTTTTGATTTAGCTTTTTCAAGCTCGTTAACACGTTGACGAACCATATTTTCGATTTCGTCAACCAATTGATTTGTGTCAATTAAATGACTCTTTTCACCATTACGATACACCAGTGAACGTGGACTTGCACCCACTACGCCAATATCAGCTTCTTTAGCTTCACCAGGACCGTTGACTTTACACCCGATGACAGAAACATCCATTGGAGTACGTACATCTTCCAAACGCTCTTCAAGCATTTGCATCACTTTGATGACATTAAATTCTTGACGTGAACAACTTGGGCAAGCAATAAAGTTAATACCATTTGAACGTAAGCCCAAAGATTTAAGAATATCAAAACCAATTTTGATTTCTTCCTCAGGTTCCGCTGCTAATGAAATTCGCATGGTGTCGCCAATGCCTTCCATTAACAATCCGCCCAGTGCAATTGCCGACTTCACCGAACCAGTACGGTAAATTCCAGCTTCAGTCACTCCTAAATGTAACGGGTTGTCAATTTGTTGTGACAACAAGCGATAAGCATCCATCGTCAAAAAGACATTCGATGCTTTCACTGACACTTTAAACTCTTGGAAATCCAAACGATCTAAAATATCAATATGACGCATTGCTGACTCAAGCAAAGCTTGACCTGTTGGCTCACCATATTTCTTTTGAATATCTTTTTCGAGAGAGCCTGCATTGACACCAATTCGCATTGAAATATCGTTGTGACGAGCAGCAGCAACCACTTCGCGAATTTTTGCTTCTGAACCGATATTCCCTGGGTTGATACGCAGACAATCTGCACCCAAATCTGCAACAGCCAAAGCAATTTTATAGTCAAAATGGATATCGGCAACGAGTGGAACTTGCACTTGTTTACGGATTTCTCCAAAAGCAGCAGCGGCTTCCATACTCGGTACAGACACACGCATAATATCTGCGCCAGCATCCACACAACGTTGAATTTGTGCAACTGTTGCAGCTACATCACAAGTTTCAGTATTGGTCATGCTTTGAATACTGATTGGCGCATCGCCCCCCACATACACAGAACCTACGCGAATTTTACGTGTTGGTTTGCGTCGAATCGGATTCTCGATCATCGTTTTACCTTTAACCCATTAACGTGATAAACGGAATTCAGCTTTTCCGTTTACGGTATATGGTGACAATGAAATATTTTCATTATTTAAACTTAATGAAACGGCTTGAGCATCATCTAATCGAATTTGGAATGGAGACTGTCCATTCAAACTAATCGCAGTTGATTGGCGTCCAGTTGCTAAAACTTTACCCGTACTGTCCACAATGTGTACTGATGTAGGGCGGCTAAAACTGAGATTCATCGTATCGCCTGATACTGCTTCAGTTGTGCCTGTACCATTGTTTAAGGTCAGAATTTGGACATTATTGGACTGATTCGTATCAGTATTTGACGAATCGCCTTTAGCCGCCCATTTTTGGATTGCGGAGATTAATAGCCAAGCCACGCCCAAAATAATTAACGCAATCACGATGCGTTTAATCCACTTGCGGTTACGTACACTTTTCGAGCCAGGAAGTTTCCCCATAATTTTAATTGGAGAATTGTTCAAAGCATGATTTGGCAGTAAACCTGTATCATTTTGATAGATTTCATCAAAACGTTGAATTAAAGCAGAGGCATCAACTTTGAGATACTTCGCATACGAACGATAATATCCCTTAATGAAAGTCGCTTCTGGCAAAGATTTGTATTCGTCTTGCTCTAACGCTTCAAGCGTTTTTACTGGCATTTTTAAATCACCAGCAACTTTGACCAGATCACGTTGTTGAGATATACGGATTTGACGCAAATACTCGCCAGGGCGTTGAATATTTCCTAAAGCATTAGGTGCTACGTTTGAACCAGTAGGTTGCTGTGAATTAGGATTTACTTCCATACGGCCTCAGTATTGAACTGTAATTGCAAATAACGTTGAAATTCTTGACTATTTGGAAATAAAGTACGCAACTGATTCACCAGCACATACATTCCCGTTCTATCACCATTGGCACGTGCGATACGTAAACCAATCCAGAGTGCTCGCGCACCTTGATTTTGCTGGCCAACTTTGAGTACAAATTGCTCATATAGCTGACGCGCGGCAATATTATTCTTTTGCAGATAAAATATCTCTGCTAACTCTATCATTGAAACAGTGGAGTCACGATTGACTTGCAGTGCTTGTTTGAACGTTTTTTCAGCATTCGGTATATCCCCTTGAATCAGATAAATCCGTCCAAGGTTTTCTAATGCACGATGACGTTGGTCATATCCAAGCGTTGCGCCTGCAATTGAAAGCTGTTTAACAGCATCATTATATCGTTTCACTTGATACAAATACGTACCATAGTTGTTACGTGCTTGCGCATTTTTAGGATCAATTGAAATAGCACGAGAAAAATAATGATCTGCACGTTGCATGTTGATGTCACTTCCTTCTTGCTGAAGCAACACCCCCATCATCATATTTGCAGTTGAATCGCGCGAATTAACCTCTAATGCCTGATCAAGCACACGTTTGGCAGCATCTAAATTCCCATTCCGAATATATTCAGCCGCCATTTGGGTACGAACTTTCACTGATTTCTCAGGATCCTTTTTGCTCGTATCGCCACTGGTAGTTTGGCATCCAAAGAAAAGCAATCCAGATAAAGCGACTGTCATCGTCATGACTATTTTTTTATACATCGGCTTGCTCAAATGATGCCTCCCTCTTTTTAATCATTCACATCTAAATGATACAACTAGCCTTGTGAACGCATAATTTCATTACGTTCTAGCACTTTTTTCTTCCATTGTTCTGCACGACGAGTACGGTCAGCCACTTGACCTACCAATTGACCACAAGCTGCGTCAATATCATCCCCACGTGTCTGACGAATCGTACACACAAAACCAGCATCAGACAAAGTTTTTTGGAAAGAAATGATGCGATTTCGGCTCGAACGCCCGTATGGTGCATGTGGGAATGGATTAAATGGAATCAAGTTAATTTTACTTGGTAAATTTTTCAACAACTTAATCATCTGCTGTGCATGTTCAGGATGATCGTTGACCCCGTCTAACATGACATACTCAATTGTGACATGCTTACGTGCACTTTCATTACCATCTTTAGTGATGTAACGCTGACACGCTGCAATGAGTTGGTCTAACGGATATTTTTTATTAATTGGTACTAATTCGTTACGTAACTCATCATTGGTTGCATGCAATGAAATTGCAAGAGCAACATCAATGTCTTGAGCCAATTGATCTATCTTCGGCACAACCCCTGAAGTTGACAGTGTGACACGGCGTTTAGACATTCCATAGGCGAAATCATCAAGCATGATACGCATTGAGTTAAGCACAGCATCATAGTTCAATAATGGTTCGCCCATACCCATCATTACCACGTTGGTCACAGAGCGCTCACGTTCAGCAACAGGCACATCTTCCATATAGGAATAGTTCGCCATCCACAACTGACCAATAATTTCAGCCTGAGTTAAATCGCGTTGGAAACCTTGTTTTCCGGTTGAACAGAACGAACAGTCCAAAGCACAACCGACTTGTGATGAAATACATAAGGTTTTACGCGAACCCGTTTTATCCTCAGCAGGAATCAGTACTGTTTCAACCAAAGAACCCGCACCATCACCTACACGGAATACCCACTTACGTGTTCCATCTTTAGAATAGTTTTTATGCACGACTTCTGGTGCTTTAATTTCACAAATCTTTTCAAGTTTTTCACGTAATTTCCCTGAAATATTAGTCATTTCAGCAAAATCAGTAACGAAGAACTGATGAATCCATTTCATCACCTGACCCGCACGGAACTTTTTCTCCCCCATATCCTCAAAGAATTTTTCCATTTGCGGACGTGACAGGCCAAGTAAATTCACTTTCTGTACAGTATCAGCCTGCTGTACTTGAACAGTAGTGGGCTGTTGTTCATCTAAATTGACGGATGAAGCGACAACTTCAGAATTCATGAGTATTACCTAAACCATAATGTGGGATAAAAGAACATGCTCAATTTTCAAGCAATAAAATCTTTCAGAAATAAAAAAACCAGATAAGCAGTATAGCACTTATCTGGTTTGAATACTGCGAATTAACGAGTACGTGGAGCGATCTCAGTTTGAGCGAAGAAGTAGTTAACTTCACGATCAGCAGATGCTACAGAGTCAGAACCGTGAGCAGCATTTTCGTCGATGCTTACAGCGAAGTCAGCGCGGATTGTACCTGGAGCAGCTTCTTTAGGGTTAGTAGCGCCAAGGATGTCACGGTGAGCAAGAACTGCGTTTTCACCTTCAAGAACTGATACAACAACTGGACCAGAAGTCATGAACGCAACGAGGTCAGCAAAGAAACCACGTTCTTTGTGCTCAGCATAGAAGCCTTCAGCTTCAGCTTGAGTTAAATGTTTCATTTTAGTCGCAACGATTTTAAGACCAGCTTTTTCGAAACGAGCAAAGATGTCACCGATGTGGTTTTTAGCAACTGCATCTGGTTTAACGATAGATAAAGTACGTTCAATAGCCATGATTGGCTCCTTTAGTCAAATTGACATGAAAATTTTGGCGCATTATACCGAATAATGCGCGATTATCTGCTTTTCGCGTGTAAAAAAATGGTTTTTTTCGATCGATGAATTATCGAGCTTCGTCAATCCAAGCCATTTGAATTGCTTCTAACAATCCTTCTGTTGATTTGTTTGGATCATCTTCGAACTCTGGAAGCGCACAAACCCATGCATGAAGATCAGTAAAACGGATCCATTGTGGATCTACATCTGGATGGGCTTCATACAGTTCAATTGCGATATCAAGGGTGTCTGTCCAACGTAAACCCATACTTATTCCTAAATCATCTTTGGTAAATTCATGGCTTAATTTTAGCAAAAAGCAAATCAACACGTACAATTATATTGCTTTTGTACGCCTTACCATGCAATCAACTTACCCTCACAATATGATATTCAATACTGGAGCAGCCAAGATAATACCACTCGCAACCGTCGCCCCAATTAAGGCACCAACTAAAACATCAGTTGGGTAATGCAATCCCAATACCATGCGCGACAACGCAACCAAAATGGTAAATGGCATCATCATAATCAGCAAGACAGGCTCTACATAACCCAATACGATTGTTGCCATTACTGCATGCAATGTATGACCAGATGGAAAACTAAAATGATCTAGTGGTCTTTCGCCGATATGAATAACTTGGTGAACTTGGTATGGTCGTGGACGTACTGTTTTTGTTTTTAAAATTTTATAAATCAGCGTACCTAACGAAGCAGCAACAACAATATATAAAATTTGAATAGTGTATTGCGGTCCTTGCAGTAGCCACACCAACGCCACCATCATGTACCAAAAAACTCCATCTCCGAGCCGACTAATAATTTTAAATATGAGCGCAATACTTTGTGTATGCGATAGATTATTGAAATAGAGACATCCTCTTAGATCAAGATCGAGTATTTTTATTTTGGTATTTTTAAAATTCATTACACTCTACTCCTATCGTTCAGGCCGTAAGCGTTTTCTGCTGCACGACACGATAAAATGCATGTTCGAGTTGTTGAACTGGATGTTGCCATCCGACTTGTTGTACTTTTTTCATTGCTTGCATCCCCATTGCATGCAAGCGTTTGTTTTGGGGCAGATTAACAATATATTGAATCAAGGTTGCAGGCTCACCCAAAGGTGCTAACCATGCTGTTTCCGCATCTAAATACTGCTTAGCACAAGCATAATCATAAGCAACCACAGGCAATGCACTCGCCATCGCTTCAAGCACGACATTGCCAAATGTCTCTACTTGACTGGCAAAAACAAATACATCTGCGCTTGCAAATGATTCAGCAAGATTTGTACCACTTAAGCTTCCAGTAAAGATGATATCGGTATGTTTGCTGTGACGAACCAAACGTGAATAATCGGGCCCATCCCCCACGATGACCAACTTAAATCTGCGCGTTGTTCGTGTTTTAAGTTTTAAATAGGCATCAATTAACACCTGAATTTCTTTTTCAGGTGAAACACGACCAACATAAAGCAGCACAGTTGTATTCTCACAAGCATCCCATTGTCGTCTGAGTTGCACACTTCGAAAAGTAGGTGAAAACTTTTCAACATCCACCCCAGTCTTAATCACTTCAACTTGACATGTAACACCAAAGTTACGTATCGCATCAGCCGAGTCCTGACTTGGTACACAGGTCAATTGCGTATTGTTATGAAACCATTTGAGATAGTGCTGAATCGGCTTGACCATAAATGCAAGATCATAAAAACGACTAAAGTCATGAAAAGCAGAATGAAAACCACTACTCACAGGAATCTTTTTGTTTTTTGAGAGCTGAAGTACCGCTAAACCTAATGGTCCTTCCGTCACGATATGCACCAAATCTGGTTGAAATTCATCAAATGCTTTAGCCACTTTGCCATACTGTGGCCAGCCAAATTGCATATGGGCATACTTCGGAATGGTTTGACCATTCACCAAACACTCACGGTTCGGTGAAAATTCCGAACATATTTGTTTTTGTGAAGGTCGTACCAATAGAATTTTGTGACCAAGTTTCTGTAGACCTTTGCAAATCTGTAGTAAAGACAATGAAACACCATTCAGTTCTGGCGGCCATGTCTCCGTAACGACAGCTATTTTTAATCTAGATCGCCCCAATTGCTCAAGCACCGATACATCACGATCGGAGTTTTGATTTTTAAATTTTAGCCTCTGGTGATCATATTGCGTTGTCGATCTAGGCAATACAGTGTCCATGATTCCCATCATCACACCTCTTTTGTATTTTTTTCATACTTTTACTTTAGAGATGGATCATTTCATTATGATGATGATTTCATTAAATACTTGTCATAATTAGAATAGATGACTGATTCACCGACCACCCTCAAACACGCGACAAGAATCTACAAATTCAAGATAACTTAGTGAAATAAAGTACGATGCACAGCAAAAAATAACGCTTGCTCAAAATCAATAATAGGTTTCAACCATCCTGTTGCAGCAACTGCAAGATGCGCTTTCTCACCCATTATTTTTAAATCGGGTTGATTCAATGTTGCTGTCATTGCTCGTTCAAACATTTCTACATCACCGAGAAGGATCAACCATCCCGTTTCATCATGCACAACATGCAGTTTGGCACATGCATAATCATAAGCCACCACTGGCAAACCACTTGCTAATGCTTCAATCGCGACATTTCCAAAGGTTTCAACTTGACTTGGAAAGATAAACACATCTGCACTGGCATATGCACATGCCAAATCATCGCCAGTCAAACTTCCCATAAAAATAATATCGGGATGATGACCCGCAAGAGCTTCAAGCCTTACTCGATCTGGTCCATCTCCGACAATGACCAATTTAGTATGATGCTCAACCTCACCTTGCATTTTCAAAAAAGTCCGAATAATCAGGTCTACTTCCTTTTCAGGTGACAACCGACCAACAGAAATCAGTACTCGTGTATGCTCATTTGCATTCCATTGCTCTCTGAGCAACTCCGATCTTTTATTCGGATTAAATAATTGGGTATCAACACCTCTCCCCACCACCCTTAACTCACCGCTTACTCCCATTTGTTTTAAAGCATGCTGTGTATCTAAACTTGGCACACAAGTCACGTCTGTCTTATTGTGAAACCATGTTAAATATTTTGAGATAGGTTTAACGAGAAAAGGAAACTCAAAGTATCGACTAAACTCTTGAAAGGCAGAGTGAAAACCACT
The DNA here is from genome assembly GCF_056779915.1 of Acinetobacter sp. ANC_7513. Lineage (NCBI taxonomy): Bacteria > Pseudomonadati > Pseudomonadota > Gammaproteobacteria > Moraxellales > Moraxellaceae > Acinetobacter > Acinetobacter sp. ANC_7513. The sequence continues at coordinate 21,231 of NZ_JBWYIW010000009.1, read as the reverse complement.
TGAAACAGGAATATTCTGAGATTTAGCTACCATTAGACTCGCAAATCCCAATGGTCCCTCTGTCACAATATGCACAACATCTGGCTTAAATACCTCAACCGCTTTTGAGATTTTAGAAAACTGTGGCCAACCGAACTGTAAGGTGGGATATTTCGGAATCGCTTGAGCATGCACCCAACACTCTGCATCAGGTTTAAACCGTTTACATTTCACTTTGGGTTGAGGACGTATCAACAAAATTTGATGACCTCGCTTCTGCAAACCCAGACATAAATTCATCAGCGAGTTTGCAACACCATTAATCTCTGGTGACCATGTCTCAGTCACAATGGCAATTTTTAATTGAGGATGTCGTTTAGGCTGATCAGCCTCAGGGAGAAGAATAAAATCCTCAAATGACGTATTTTTTTTGATATCCAATAATTCAAAGAGTTTTTTTTGTTTTATTACTTGCATGTTTAGGAGTGCCATCATCACACCTTTTATTAATGTTATTCCTAAAATTTAAAAGAACATAATTTCAATATGATGATGGTTTCATGACAGCCTTGTCATAAGGCTCATTCAAATTTTCACATTTTTAAGGCTCTTGCTCTTGAACACGATCTACATCACTGCCTAGCTCATTCTCTTGCTTTTGACCAGAGTTAACTGGTGGTTCTTCAATCCGTTTTTCCAAGTTTTCTCCTTGAAGTGCTACAGAGGATTCTGATGATGTCCGATCTTCTAATTGTTTAGTTTCTTGTTCAGCGTTAACTGCAACTGGTTTCAAACTGCCTTCAACAATTGTATAAACCTGTCCATTAGAAAAATCGATGTGCTGTTTATCACCATGTAACAGTGGAAATCCAACGATTTGCTCGTACTGCTCTGCACGGTTAAATTTTTGTTGAACAGAATCATAAATCCAGTAAATAAAACGACGATCTTGAAGCGTTTTATCCTCTGACAGATCAGAGAGCACTACATCATAGTAACCATCAAAATTCACATCCATATAACCAATACTATTGGGAAACGCTTGAAAGCCTTCAAGTATTTGCATGCTTTTTTGATTGGCTTTGTCAAACACCTCGATACGTGTCATAAATCGTTTGAAAGGATAGTTAGCTTTAGATATGCCATAGAAATTAAAACTCACATCAGACATATTTTTTATTTTAAAAGCAGGCTCGAATTTCTTTATTCGAATCACACCCGCATGATTGACCAATGTAGATTTAAATACATTCGTTTTATAGTTAAGCTGTCCTTTCAACTCTTGAATTGCATTTGAATCATCACTCGGTTGTTCTGCTTTAAAAAGAACTTGATCGCCTTTTTGCTCCCCTTTTAATTGGATAGTGACGTTGTCTTTGAAGGAAGTAAGCGTTGCATTTGGATGAAGCACATCCATATAAAGACTCAAAAAATATTCGTTGTCTGTTGACCTCAATAACCGCTGCATTGATATGCGAACATTATCTAAGACAAGCTCAGCATCACTATTTGGCGTTTTTTGCTCAATATCAGTTGTTTGTTGCGCCCATCCACAGATTGGCAAGATCGCCAATAAGTAACATACAAACGTTAATTTCATTCCCAACCTCAATCCTTGAGTTATTAAGTGTTCTTGTTAGATACTGATTATTGTGTTTAGCTAAGCCTCTGTCGACTGCAACTTAATCTACCTGTCATTGAGTTACTTTTTAATGACTATTTTTATCATGCCTGTCGTCTTTTTTTTCAATGCATTACAAAAAGACAAGTCTCAGAATTCAAAGTTCCTAAAATATCGGTGACTTATTATCAATATCCTGAGGTTATGAAAATTATTAAAATTAGTTTTGGATTTAATCAGTAAATGGCCTAAATAGGGTTTAGCAATATAAAAATAATTTCACCAAATAAGATATGAACCTTCACTTTATATTTAGCTTTTGGGAGATATAAAAAAGGATAGAATTTAAAAATAAGAAATAGACAACTAAAATTAAGAATTAATCCAAACTAATTATTCGGCTTTGCAAAGCCCAAGTTTCTAAGTTCACACTTACACCCTTTAATGGTATTTGTCTTAGCTGACAAATCATTTTTAACTGTTCAATCCTCTCAACTTTATGATCTATGATTGGTTTGATTTTGTCTTGCTTTCTACGTTGATCAATATAAGCATTTTTTCCAACATACACTTCCACCATGGATTCTGCAGGCAATTGCAATGTATAAATTGGTCGTGTTTCCAGTTGAACTCTTCTCCAAATCTGATTATCGATTATCGCTTCAGTAAGCTTAGAAGAATGATATCCAAACTCAACAGAACTTAAATTTTTTTACAATTCGGATTTCTTCCTCGTAAGCCCATTCTTGCATCTTGTATAGCAAAGCATGCTTCAATAAATCCTCCTTAGTACGCCAATTCAAGTTTTCAGAATCTCCCACAATCATTAGGTCATCAATATTGGCTTTTAAAACTCCTTTTGGAACAGTCTTTAAATATCTAAGCTCTCCTTTGGTTGAAGGTATAATAAATTTATTATCATCATCAAAACCTGCTTTTTTTGTATCTACACCAATAACTATTCCTCTATGACTATCACCATAATGTGCCCGCATTAATGGATTAAGGGCAGATCTTGTTAAGCTCAAGACCGCATATTTTCTTGAGAAATTAATTCTAAATGCATTAATAGCAACTGACACTGGAACATCTAAATTATAAAAACCAAATCCTGTACATTCAAATGGGTCATTCAAATCTTCTAGATTTGAAAACCCCAAGCTATTTGTCTCTAATATTTTTAAACCCGCCTCAAAACCCACATACTTATATAAAATCATTATTCTTATCCCACAAAAAAACCCCGCTTTCGCAGGGTTTTTTATAGCATAAAAATCAGCTAGATAAGAAAATTAGTTCTTTTCTTTGTCTACGATTTTGTTTGCTTGAATCCAAGGCATCATCGCACGCAATTTAGCACCAGTGACTTCGATACCGTGAGCAGCGTTTTGACGACGACGAGCAGTCATAGATGGGTAGTTCAATGCACCTTCTTGGATGAACATCTTCGCATATTCACCAGATTGAATACGTTTAAGCGCATTACGCATCGCTTCACGAGACTGTTCGTTGATTACTTCGACACCAGTAACATATTCACCGTACTCAGCATTGTTAGATACAGAGTAGTTCATGTCCGCGATACCGCCTTCGAACATTAAGTCAACGATCAATTTAAGTTCGTGTAGACATTCGAAGTAAGCCATTTCTGGCGCATAACCAGCTTCAACAAGAGTTTCGAAGCCCATTTTAACAAGTTCAACAGCACCACCACAAAGAACTGCTTGCTCACCGAAAAGGTCAGTTTCAGTTTCTTCACGGAATGAAGTTTCGATAATACCTGTACGACCGCCACCAACACCTGAAGCGTAAGAAAGCGCAAGGTTACGTGCATTACCAGAAGCATCTTGGTGAATCGCGATAAGATCAGGGACACCTGAACCACGTTGGTATTCAGAACGTACAGTGTGACCAGGTGCTTTTGGAGCAACCATGATTACGTCTAAGTCAGCACGTGGAACAACTTGGTTATAAAGAACAGAGAAACCATGAGCAAATGCTAGAGTAGCACCTTGCTTGATGTTTGGCTCAATTACATCACGGTAAAGTTGAGCTTGGAATTCATCTGGAGTCAAGATCATTACTACGTCAGCTTGAGCTACAGCAGCAGGAACTTCAGCAACTTTAAGACCAGAATTTTCAGCTTTTTTCCAAGAAGCAGAACCAGCACGTAAACCAACAGTTACGTCAACGCCAGAATCTTTAAGGTTAAGCGCGTGAGCGTGACCTTGTGAACCGTAACCAATGATTGCTACTTTCTTAGATTGGATGATAGATAAGTCGCAGTCTTTATCATAAAAAATTTGCATTGCTGTCTCCGCTAAAATGCTTTGGCTTCCGTTTGATTAGCGAATGTTAATGTGGTTCGCCAACCCCCTCCTCTCGGAGGAGGGAAGAATTTGTTAATAAAAAATTAGATTGTTAAAACTTTTTCGCCACGTGCGATACCAGACACACCTGAACGTACAACTTCAAGAATGGTATTCTCTGCCAAAGCATCAATAAAACCATCAATTTTCTCAGTTGTACCCGCGATTTGAATCGTGTAAGTCGTTGGTGTTACATCCACGATTTGTCCGCGGAAGATATCTGCTGTGCGTTTAATTTCAGCACGCGCAGAACCCAAAGCTTTTACTTTGATTAACATCAATTCACGTTCAATGTGTGAACCTTCAGAAAGGTCAACCACTTTAACCACTTCAACAAGTTTGTTGAGTTGTTTTGTGATTTGCTCAATCTTGTGATCATCACCATAAGTCGTCAATGTCAAACGAGACATTGTTGGGTCTTCTGTTGGCGCAACGTTCAAAGTTTCAATGTTATAACCACGTTGTGAGAACAAACCCACTAAACGTGAAAGCGCGCCAGATTCGTTCTCAATGAGAACAGAGATGATATGTCTCATGCTGTGCGCTCCCCTTTAGATAACCACATATCTGTCATAGATTGACCCGCGATTAACATCGGATAAACATGCTCAGTACGGTCAACCATCACGTTGATGAATACACATTTATCATTAATCGCCATTGCTTCTGCAAGCTTCGATTCAAGCTCATCCGCATGATCAATTTGAATACCTACATGTCCGTAAGCTTCCATCAACTTCGCAAAGTCAGGCAATGACTCAACATATGAACTTGAGTGACGACCTTCATAATTCATATCTTGCCATTGTTTCACCATACCTAAAGCACGGTTGTTTAAGCACAAGATTTTAACATTTAGGCCATATTGCTTACATGTTGAGAGCTCTTGGATACACATCTGAATGGATGCTTCACCTGTAATACAAACAACTTGTTGGTCAGGGAATGCAAGCTTAGCCGCCATCGCATATGGAAGACCAACACCCATCGTGCCTAAACCACCTGAGTTAATCCATTGACGTGGACGTGTGTATTTGTAATACAACGCACCAAACATCTGATGTTGACCAACGTCAGAAGTGATGATTGCTTGGCTGTTCGTTACTTTATCTAAAGCTTGAACAACTTGTTGAGGTTTCATCGTACCGTCAGTTGGTTTTTCATATTTCAAACCATGAACCTGACGCCACTCATTGATTTGTTTCCACCAATCCGCAATAGCTTCAGGGTTCGGCTTAGAAATATTCAGCTGTTTTAATTGCGCTAACATTTCTTGAAGAACTGGCTCTACCGCACCCACGATTGGGATATGCGCCATGATTGTTTTTGAAATCGTCGCAGGATCGATATCAATGTGAATCACTTTCGCATTTGGACAGAATTTTGCAGGATTATTGGTTACACGGTCATCGAAACGCGCACCAACACATAGAATCACATCAGCGTGACCCATGGTCATGTTCGCTTCATATGTCCCATGCATACCCAACATACCAATAAATTGAGGATCATTACCAGGGAATGCACCTAGCCCCATCAATGTATTGGTTACTGGATAACCCAATAGATGTGCTAATTCAGTCAATAAATGTGATGCATTGCCTTGAACAACACCACCGCCCGTATAAATAATAGGACGTTTAGCATTGATCAATTCATCAATAGCTTTGCGGATCTGACCAGTATGACCACGATGTGGCGGCTGGTAAGAGCGCATTTTTACTTTTTCAGGGTATTCGTATGCAAATTTTTCAGCAGGGTTTGTTGCATCTTTTGGAATATCAACAACCACAGGACCTGGACGACCTGATGACGCGATATAGAAAGCTTTTTTAATAACCGCTGGAATTTCACTCGCATGACGCACTTGGAAACTGTGTTTCACGATTGGACGAGAAATACCAACCATATCCGTTTCTTGGAATGCATCTTCACCAATCAAATGGCTTGCAACCTGACCAGACAAAATCACCATTGGGATTGAGTCCATGTAAGCTGTCGCAATTGGTGTCACAGTGTTAGTCGCACCTGGACCCGAAGTCACCAGTACAACACCTGTCTTACCTGTTACGCGCGAGTATGCATCTGCCATATGACCAGCAGCTTGCTCATGACGCACGAGGTAATGATTAATTTTGTCTTGTTTGAATAGCGCGTCGTAAATGTGTAAAACTGCGCCGCCTGGATATCCAAAAACATGTTCAACGCCTTCGTCCGCCAATGCGCGAACAAGCATTTCACCACCAGATAAAAGTTCCAACGTATTCACCCTAATCTTATTTCCACGACGGTTATGGGAGACATAAGTCGTGTTTCATTCATTCGTTTGTATGCACTGTTATAGCACACATATTTCATCGTTTTTGCTGCAATAATAAAATTTTTCGATCACAACCGTTTGAGTTGCGACTGCATATTCAACATGTTGGGATAAACATATTTCTGCTATTTCATTGTCTCGGCTTAGAGACAACGTTATTGCAAGCCATGATATTTATTCGAAGGGTGATCGAACAAAACATATAAAACTAGAGCAGCATTTTTAGTTTTTTCACGACCAAAGTCAAGGTTTGCCGAAACCTTTTTATTGTTTATTTACCAACCGATTATTTTTCAAACGATAACTTTTGGCTGGATGATTTATAAAAAAAATTTCAAACATTTATTTTTAATATTTATATAAAACAATTTATACGCAAAATGATTTTTTTGATTAAAATAAAACCAATTAACCTTCATCAGTATCCAGCAAAATGCTGCGATATAAACGTGTAAAAGAACTCACTCCCCTCATATTTCTTTATAGGTGAAGTCATGAATTCACTAGCATCATCTTTAAAACTTTCTTGTTTAGCATCAACGGTTGTTTTCGTTTCTATTTATTCATCTATGGTGCAGGCAAAAGAATATTACAAATGGGTCGATCAAAATGGTTCAACCCACTACACCACTACCCCGCCACCAAAATCAGCAAAAAAGAAAGGTAAAGTTGAAACATATGGTTGGAAAGCACCAACAACCTCAGTCAATACCAATACAAACCCGAGCGAAGCTCCTCAAACCTCACAGACTCAAACGATACCAACGCAACAGCACACAAACGGTGCTTCAAATACTGAGTCACAAAACACAAATGCTGCTCCATTAAGCGAAACTCAAGTTTCAAATGAGTGAAATTGTCTTTTTGATCTTAATTTAAGTTTTGCATCCATTTTCAGTCTGTAAAATTCACTTTTAGGTGCGTTTTGCGCTATGCTGTGCGCTAAATTTTTTAACCGTTCTCTTGTATTACGTATATGACTACTCACATTGACTCTGAATACCAAGCCAGTGCGATTGAGCCCCAAGTTCAACAGGACTGGGAATCTCGCAAAGCCTTTAAAGTTGCCGACACTGTAGAAGGTCCACGTCGATATATCCTCTCGATGTTCCCTTACCCAAGTGGCAAACTGCATATGGGTCATGTACGTAACTACACGATTGGTGATGTGATCAGCCGCTTCCACCGTTTAAAAGGTGAAACTGTATTACAACCTATGGGTTGGGATGCGTTTGGTTTACCTGCTGAAAATGCTGCGATTGCACACCAAGTTGCACCTGCAAAATGGACCTTTGAAAATATCGATTACATGCGTAATCAGCTTAAAAAATTAGGTCTTGCGGTTGATTGGGATCGTGAATTTGCAACGTGTACACCAGAATATTATCGCTGGGAACAATGGTTATTCGTTCAGCTTTATAAAAAAGGCTTAATCTACCGTAAGCTTTCAACGGTAAATTGGGACCCTGTAGACCAAACTGTACTTGCAAATGAACAAGTAGAAAATGGTCGTGGTTGGCGTTCAGGTGCCTTGGTTGAAAAACGTGATATTCCAATGTACTACTTCCGCATTACCGATTATGCACAAGAATTACTTGACGATTTAGATACCTTAAAAGACGGTTGGCCACAACAAGTGTTGACCATGCAACGTAACTGGATTGGTCGCTCACAAGGGATGGAAATCACCTTCCCTTCAGCAAATCCTGAAATTTATGCAGATGGCTTAACAGTCTTTACCACGCGTGCCGATACCTTAATGGGCGTGACGTATGTTGCAGTTGCAGCAGAACACCCTATGGCGCTTAAAGCTGCTGAAACTAACCCTGAATTGGCTGCATTTATTGAAGAATGTCGTATGGGTTCTGTGGCAGAAGCCGACCTCGCTACTGCTGAAAAGAAAGGCATGGCAACAGGTTTGTCAGTTAAGCACCCTGTAACAGGTGAAGAAGTTCCTGTTTGGATCGCAAACTATGTATTGATGTCATACGGTTCAGGTGCGGTGATGGCGGTGCCTTCACACGATGAACGTGACTTTGAATTTGCCAATAAATATGGTTTAACCATCAAGCAAGTGATTGATGCTAAAGGTGCTGATGATGCAGACTTTGATGCAACTCAGTGGCAAGAATGGTACGGCTCAAAAGACGGCAAACTGGTTAATTCAGGTGAATTTGACGGTTTAGATTTCCAAGGTGCATTCGATGCATTCTTAGCGAAACTAGAACCTCAAGGTCTTGCCAATGTAAAAGTTCAATTCCGTTTACGTGACTGGGGTGTTTCTCGTCAACGTTATTGGGGTTGTCCAATTCCAATGATTAACTGTCCAACTTGTGGTCAAGTGCCAGTACCTGAAGATCAACTTCCTGTTGTACTTCCAACTGACGTTGTGCCAGATGGTTCAGGTAACCCTCTCAACAAGATGCCTGAGTTCTATGAAACGAAATGTCCAAGCTGTAACGGCGACGCACGTCGTGAAACAGATACACTTGATACATTTGTAGAATCATCTTGGTACTATGCGCGTTATGCATCTCCTGACTATACTGGTGGTATGGTTAAACCTGAAGCGGGTCAAACGTGGTTGCCTGTAAACCAATACATCGGTGGTGTTGAACACGCGATTCTGCATTTGTTATATGCACGTTTCTTCCACAAATTGATGCGTGATGAAGGTGTAGTACAAGGTAACGAACCATTCACCAACTTGTTAACGCAAGGTATGGTACTTGCTGATACCTATTACCGCGAATCTGAATCAGGTAAGAAAACGTGGTTCAACCCTGCGGATATCGAACTTGAGCGTGATGAAAAAGGTCGTATCACATCTGCAAAATACAAAGGTGATGGTCAAGACGTTATCGTTGGCGGTCAAGAAAAAATGTCGAAATCGAAAAATAACGGTATCGACCCACAATCTATTATTGACCAATACGGCGCAGATACGGCACGTGTATTTATGATGTTTGCTGCGCCACCAGATCAATCTTTAGAATGGTCTGATGCAGGTGTAGAAGGTGCTAACCGTTTCTTAAAACGTGTATGGCGCTTGGCAACTGGTTTCCTTGAACAAGGTAATACTGCATCAGCGATTGATAAAGCTGCGCTTTCAACTGCGGCTCAAGACTTACGTCGTAAGACTCACGAAACCATCCAAAAAGTGGGTGATGACATCGAACGTCGTCATGCATTTAACACTGCGATTGCAGCGATGATGGAACTTCTGAATGCAAACAATAAGTTTGAAGCGAAAGATGATAACGATGTTGCTGTTGCACGTGAATCGATTACGACGCTTTTAACTTTACTTGCTCCATTTGCACCGCATTTAAGTGAAACGTTATTGGCGCAGTTTGGTATCGAGTTAAATGCAACATTATTCCCTCAAGTGGATGAATCTGCATTAACACGTAATACACAAACCATTGTGGTTCAAGTGAACGGTAAGCTTCGTGGCAAACTTGAAGTGTCTGTAGATGCATCGAAAGATGACATTCTGGCGCAAGCAAAAGCATTGCCTGAAGTACAACAATTCTTAACAGGTCCAACCAAGAAAGAAATCGTTGTTCCGAATAAATTAGTGAATTTGGTGGTTTAAGAACCTTAAAGCCTCCCTGAGTAAGATATAAAGCACAGCTTTAGATCAAAGCGCAAGAAAGGGAGGTTTGGAGGGATTTAATTTCCCTTGCGAAGCATTGCTTCTCACCTCTTTTAAAAAGATGGGAATATAAGGATTTCACAATTCCCAAACAAAGCCCGTTGCCAGTCAACGGGCTTTGCACATACAATCAGAATATTCAAAATTTATCCTGAGTCTCAGGAAATACACAGAGGATCTACAATGCATTTGAGCAAACGTTTAGCTATTGCTGTTCTAACTTTAGGCTTAAGCGCAACTATGGTCGGCTGTGGATTTCATCTAAAAGGGACCAATCCAACTTCAACACCACTGGCTTATACAAAGCTTGAATTAGCACTCCCTGCCAATACTTCTGATTTAGAACGTAAACTCAGTGTTTATCTCACTGCTGCAGGTGTGCAACTGAGTAATTCCAACGATGCATATGTATTACGTATCATCGACTATAAGCCAATTCGCCACGAGCTCAACGGCAAACTCATTGAAGTTCTACTTAGACTTTCTGTGACTTTCCAAATCGAAGATCGTCAAGGTAACTTGGTAACAAAACCTCGAACTTTAACTGCGACACGCACATATCAATATAATGTTGCAACCGTGAACACGGATGATCAACAAAATAAATATCTCAGTGAAATCTTAATTGACGATGTCGCTCAACAGATCTCTCGTCAAATTGCTGCAAACCGTCTGCCAAAAGCAGAAGCAAATGTACTGTTACCTGTGCAACAAACTTTTGAACCTACTGCCTCTGAAAATCCGTAACTCAGAATGAAGTTAGATTATCTACAAGCATTAAAACGTGTAAACGAAGCACGTGGTGCATGGGTATTACATGGTCAAGAACCTTTACTTGAGCAAAATCTTTTAGATGCTTTCCGTCAAAGTTGGATCATCAATCACGTGGAAAGAGAACGCTATGACATCCAAAGCGTTGCTGATTGGAAAAATGTATTTAATGCACTCAACAGCCTTTCTCTTTTTTCACAAAATCTCGCAGTAGAGGTCCATGGCAACATTAAGCCAGATGCCAATGCGTTAAAGTTACTCAAGCATTATATCCAGCATAATGAACACAACTTGTTGTTGATCATTATGCCTAAGCAAGATAGCAGTAGCTTAAAGTCGGCGTTTTTTCAAACGATTGAAGCCAATGGCGTCTTGGTTCCTCTTACAGCAACTTATGCGCAAGATCGTCAGCGTATACTCAGCATAGAAGCTGATAAAATTGGGATTCAACTGAGCCAAGATGCATGGCAATGGCTCGAAGTCCACCACGAACATAATTTATTGGCTGCTAAAAACAGCTTAATGCGTCTGGCAGACACGTTCCCCGATGTACAGCATCTTGAAATGCAACATTTGCTCGAATGCTTACAAGATCAATCACGCTATACCACTTTTGACTTAAGCGATGCATTGATTTCAGGCAACCTAAGCCAAGCGATTAAAATATATCAATATTTAGTCGAAGCTGGCGAACCACATAGTTTGGTATTATGGACGGTAAGCAAAGAAATGCGCTTATTAATGCAACTCTTTGAGCAACCACAAAATGCATTACAACTCGGCATTTGGAAAACCAAAGTCAGTCTTTACCAACAAGCCTTGAGACGTCTTAATCCCAAGCAATTTCTCACATGGCCACAGTTGCTATTAAGAATCGATGCTGCCATCAAGGGCAAAAATATTGAAAATCCAGAACACCTCATACAACAAGCGATTGCTGAATTATGTGGAAAAACCTTGTTTGCTTAGTTAACCAGCAAGGTTTATTTATAAATATAAGAATGATTATTGATTTTATTTAAGAAAAATACACTTTTTATCCTTATTTCATCATTATAATTCTCTCAATTTCTGTCATTTTTCAATATCGCCATGCAAAAAATAAAACCAACGAAATTGATTATCATCGCGATCATTACGATTGCAGCTATCGCTTTAGCTTGGTATTTTTTTAAACCTAAAGATGAGCAACCTCAGTTTATTACCGCTGAAGTGACACGTGGTGATATTGAAAACTCTGTCCTTGCAACAGGTGTATTAGAAGCGACCAAAATGGTTAGCGTTGGTGCACAGGTTTCAGGTCAGGTGAAAAAAATGTATGTACAACTGGGCGATCAAGTTAAACAAGGTCAACTGATTGCTCAAATCGATTCCGTTCGTCAGGAAAATGATCTAAAAACAGCTGAAGCCAGTATTAAAAATCAGTTGGCTCAATTGGCAGTCAAACAAGCAAATCTGACTAAAGTTGAGGCGGAATATAATCGCCAAAAAGCCATGTATGCCCAAGATGCAACTTCTCGTGCCGAATATGAGTCCGCATTAGCAAGTTATAAAACTGCTCAAGCCGATATCGTCGCGATGAATGCTCAAATCGAGCAATCTCGTTTATCTCTGGCTACGACTAAAGAAGATTTAGGCTATACCCGTATCGTTGCTCCGATGGATGGCACAATTGTGGCAATTGTGACTGAAGAAGGTCAAACAGTGAACGCGAATCAAAGCGCGCCAACCATCGTGAAATTAGCAAAACTTGACACCATGACGGTTAAGGCTGAAATTTCTGAAGCAGATGTTATGCGTGTTGAGGAAGGTCAAACTGTTTATTTCACTACTTTAGGTAATAGCGAGAAAAAGCATTACGCAACACTGCGTCAAGTTGAACCTGCACCTAACTCCATCAATACAGAAACCAACAACTCAAATTCATCTTCATCAAGCACAGCTGTGTATTACAACGCTCTATTCGATGTTCCTAATGAAGATGGAAAATTGCGTATTGATATGACTGCTCAAGTTTATATCGTGTTAGATGAAGTAAAGAATGCACTGACTATTCCATCTTCTGCTGTTCAAAGCTCTAATCGTCCTGCTCGCCAGCGTGGTGCAAATGCGGGTTCAAATGCCCAAGAACGTAATGAACAAGCTCGTGGTGAAGGGCGTGCCGAACGTTCATCAGCTGATCGTCCTAAGCGTTTAGAATTAACCGCTGAGGAAAAGGCATTAGTCGATCAAGGTAAAGCTTCCATGGCTATGGTACGCGTACTTCAAGCAGATGGCACAGCCAAACCGACCCCTGTTCTTATCGGTCTAAATAACCGTGCAACAGCACAAGTTTTACGCGGTTTAAAATTAGGCGATAAAGTTGTAATTGCGGATGGCTCTGATTCATCAAATGACTCAGCTAAACGTGGCGCACGTGGTGGCGCTGGTCCAATGAGAATGTAATTATGAGTCAGATGAGAACACCTCTACTCGAGGTCAAAAACCTGACCCGTGAATTCCCTGCTGGTGAATCTACTGTGCAAATTCTAAAAGGGGTAAATCTTGAGATTTATCCTGGAGAATTGGTTGCCATTGTAGGTCAGTCAGGCTCAGGAAAATCAACACTGATGAACATCTTAGGATGTTTAGATAAACCGACCAATGGTAGCTACAAGGTTAAGGGCCGCGAAACACGTGAGCTAGAACCTGATGAACTTGCTCAATTACGCCGTGAATATTTCGGATTCATCTTCCAGCGCTACCATTTACTTGGTGACTTAAATGCAGCTGGTAATGTCGAAGTCCCTGCGATCTATGCCGGCGCTGATGCTTCTGAACGCCATGATCGTGCGGTTCAACTTTTGTCCGATTTAGGGCTAGGTGAAAAAACCCAAAACCGCCCAAGTCAACTTTCAGGTGGTCAGCAACAGCGTGTTTCGATTGCTCGCGCGTTGATGAATGGCGGTGATGTTATTCTCGCCGATGAGCCTACTGGGGCATTAGATAAAAACAGCGGTATTGAAGTGATGCGTATTTTACGCGAGCTGAATGCCAAAGGTCATACCATCATTCTCGTTACTCATGATCACAATGTTGCCAAAAATGCGACTCGTATTATTGAGATTTCAGACGGTAATATTATTTCTGATGAACCCAATGTTCCTGAGATTGATGATGGCTTTGAACGTGAAGAATTGATTCGTGCTGAGCAAAAGAAAACATCGTCTTGGCGTTCAGCTTTAGACCGTTTAGGTGAAGCTTTCCGCATGGCGCTTCTGGCCATGAATGCTCATCGAATGCGTACTTTTTTGACCATGCTCGGAATCATTATCGGGATCGCATCTGTCGTTTCGGTTGTCGCACTTGGTAATGGATCACAAAAACAAATTTTAGAAAATATTAGTAGTTTGGGCACCAATACCATTACGGTCTACCAAGGACGTGGTTTTGGTGATAACTCCCGATCTTCTCAGGCCAAGACCTTAATCCCTGCTGATGCTGATGCATTAGCGGAACAGCCTTATGTCGATGGAGTCAGTCCTTCAGTCAATAGTTCTGTCACGGGAAGATATAAAGATGTAGAGGCATCCACGACAGTCAATGGCGTGAGTGAAGACTTTTTCTATGTGCGTGGTTTAACGTTTAAATCAGGTCAACCATTTGACAAACATAGTGTTACTGAACAAGCCCAAGATGTTGTGATTGATACCAATACCCAAAAGACATTCTTTAGCGATGGTACGGATCCTATTGGACAAGTAATTCTATTGGGCAGTGTACCTAGTCGTATTATTGGTATCGTAGATGCTCAACAAGGTGCAATGGGTAATTCAGATAGTCTTAATGTCTATCTCCCTTACTCAACCGTCATGAGTCGAATGCTTGGACAGTCGAATGTGAGAAGCATCATCGTTCGTGTAAAAGATGAATATTCAAGCACTGCTGCTGAAAATGCAATCTTGAATTTACTCGTTCAACGCCACGGGGCGCAAGACGTGTTCACTCAAAATGCGGACAGTATTCGTGAAACCATCCAGCAAACTACCGCTACAATGACTTTACTCATTTCTGCGATTGCTGTGATTTCTTTAGTCGTTGGTGGTATCGGTGTCATGAACATTATGTTGGTGTCTGTCACTGAACGAACGCAAGAAATTGGTGTGCGAATGGCCGTGGGTGCTCGACAAAGCGATATTTTGCAACAATTCCTGATTGAAGCCGTATTAGTGTGTATTTTAGGCGGTATCCTTGGGGTGTTATTATCACTGGGAATTGGTCAGCTGATTACACACTTTGCTGGTGGCACGTTCCAAATGGCGTATTCAACCACATCAATAATAGCTGCATTCGTTTGTTCAAGTTTAATCGGGATCGTATTCGGTTTTATCCCAGCACGAAATGCTGCTCGTTTAAATCCTGTCGATGCACTGTCAAGAGAATAATAAGGTATAACTATGCGTAATCAACTTCATAAACTGTTCATGACCTTAGCATTAACAGGCTCTTTAGTCGGCTGTGCGGCTGTAGTGAAAACGCCTTATCAAGCTCCTGCAGCCGATATTCCACAGGGCTTTCAAAACAGCCAACAACACAGCCAAAATATCCACCAACAGGCTTTTCATGATCAATGGTGGACATTATTTGGTGATGCACAGCTCAACCAATTGGTTGAACAAGTGATTGCCCGTAATACTGATTTAGCTGTTGCTGGGATTAATTTGCAACAAGCACGCATTCAAGCCAAGCAATCTGAAAGTCAGCAAGGTGTGCGTATTGGCAATGCAGGTGCATCGGTCGGTCATCGTTTTAGTTTAGATGGTGATGGTGATTCTTCAAATGGTATTTCACTGAACTATCCTGGCTTAAGCTATGAGCTGGATTTATTCGGTAAATTGGCCAATCAAACTGAAGCATCTCGATGGGAAGCACTTGCGACTGAGCAAGATTTACAAGCCACTGCACAAAGCCTGATTGCAACAACTGCACAATTGTATTGGCAATTGGGATATCTTAATGAACGCCTATCTGTGGCTCAACAAAATTTGGCGAGTACGCAGAAAACTTATGAATTGGTGCGTACCCAATATCGTGCTGGGGCTGTCTCTGGACTTGATTTGACTTCAGCCGAACAAGCAGTTCAAAGTCAAAAAGCTACGTTAAGCCAGATCGAACAGCAAAAAGTTGAAACACGGACTGCTCTTGCAGTTTTACTGAATCAACCTGTTCAACAGTTGAATATTGCGGAGCCACAGCGCTTACCACGTTCTGCCCTACCTCAAATTCAATCGGGCTTACCTGCTGAACTTTTATCCCGTCGTCCTGACTTGCAGGCAGCTGAGTTACGTTTACGTAAAGCATTGGCGAACAAAGATGCCAATAAGGCCAGCTATTATCCTTCGATTAATTTAACTGGCAGCATTAGCACAGGAGGCGCAAGCACATCACTCAGCAACGTGCTGTCGAATCCTGCTGCGATATTGGGTGCGGGTCTTACGCTCCCTTTCCTGCAATGGAATGACATGAAGCGTGATTTGCGTGTCAATGAACTTGAATATGAAAAGTCTATTATTCAATACCGTCAGACGCTATATAAAGCATTTGCCGATGTTGAAAATGCGTTATCCGCACGTAATGAAATAGACAAACAAGTCGCTTTACAAGAACGTAATGTTCAACTCGCTGAGAAAACGGAACAACTCACCCAAGTCCGTTATAAAAATGGTGCTGTGGCGCTGAAAAATTTGATCGATGCCCAGCGCACGACACGTGAAGCACGTTTAAGTTTGGTTCAAGCCAAACAAACTCAGTACAATGCTTATGTGACGTTATTGCAAGCATTGGGTGGAAGTCCGATTCAGCAATTGCCTTAAACAAAAAAGCCCGAAAGGGCTTTTTTATTATAGAAAATTCCAAAACTTCAAATAATTATCAAACCCACGTCCTCGTGTTTGCATAATGAATTCAATAAACGAAGTAAAACACAATAACCCTATATAAGCGCATAGAATACATATTAAATAGTGAGTGAGTCCAAATTTATTTGAATTTAAGCTAACACCTTCAACCTCACAAGCATCATGATCATCTTTAAAAGAATAACTTCTATTAAACACATGAATAAATAGATTACCTAATAATGAAATAAGATAATAAAAGAAAAAGAAAGATCGAGCATAGTCAATAATTTTATTTCTTTTTAAACTTCCAACCTCATCAACCACATATTCATATTTCGAATTAACGTTATTTTCCTTGAAAACATAATCATTATCAAAGAGTGTATACCAAGATTTTTTAATTATACCAAACACTTTTGAATAATAATTTTTTTTCTTAATATGTTTATATTCTTCACCTTCCATATAATTCACTACAAATTGCCAACAAGATGAAAATTTTAAAAGATCTTTTTCATCACTGACTTTTCTAACTAAATAAAAAGGTTGCTCAATATCTTCCTTAGACTTAAATTTAATTTCATGATATTCGATATCTGACTTTATATTTATTTTTTCTACAGTCACATTTAAATCATCCCAATCAACAACAAACTCTTTATCATCAATTTTAGGGAAATATACTTTTTTTAAATTCCGATTAAATCTAATGGGAAATTGACGAAATGAAATAAAGTTTTTATATCCAGCAAACCAACTAAATAAAAAACATCCAGCAATAACAAATATTGTTAAAAATAATATTATAAAAAAATCATCACTTATTGTTTTTGTAAAAAGATCAGGTAATAAATAAGTTAGTGGCGTTAATAAAAAAAATAGGCAAATTAAACCCAACCCAACAACACCACCTCTTGCAAAAAAACTTTTATCATAAAATTCAATATAATTTTCGTTTAGCTCTCGAATATAGCCATAATCAGTTGGTTCTACAATCGGTAAATCTTTTATAGGATAATATCCACCTTGATAATTTTCTTTTTTTTTCGGGTATTTAGTGGTTACACCATAAAGCCTGTGATTAATCATATTATTCCTATGCTGCAATTGCTTTTAATGATATATCAAACTGAGATTTCAATTGATCTAAAGTTTTATACCTTTGATTTCTTAAAGTTCCAAATGAACTCCTTTCCACCCAATCTTGAAGAGCATTGTCCTTATATTTAGCTATCATAATTGATAACCCAATCATTACAGCTGCGATAATTAATCCATAAACCCCGAAAACAGTTAATCCTCTCAATAATGCATATCCTAGCCCCACACCTAAAAAACCATTTACCATTTGCATACTTAATAATGTGTAATTACCTTCTGCAAAAGAATCCGGAGCATCTAATAAATCCATGATGCCGACAGCAATAGATGCACTTCCTCCTAACAATCTAGCACTTAGATTAAGTGAAGTTTTCATAAATCCAGCTTGTTTTGTAAGAGCATCACCAAACTGTGCAAACGAAGCAATTGCTGCCATCGCACCTGCATAAGCTCTGTAACTATTATTCTGGGCATCATGCGCCATCACTTCATCACCATAGGCATCATCCCATAACTTTACAAAAACCCAAGTTTGGAATGCACCAATAATTAAAGAACTACCAGCTAAAAACATCTTAGTTACATTGGGGGCAGATCTATTTAGAGTTTCTTGAACTGACGTTTTTACTCTATCACGCCATTGCAGATCAAAGTCACTTGAGACTGCATTTTTAAGATCTATATTATCTACTGTCACCGCTTTTAAAGCTTGTTCAAAACTTGTAACGTTCTTAAAAACTCCTTTTACAATTACAAGGTTTCTTTTCACCACATGTTTTTTCAAATTTGTTTTTGTTGCTAAATCCAAAATATGTTGATCAATCATGAATTTTAAATTTCTTGGATCTGTTTTAATACTCTGCGCTAAAGCAGGATTTTCTCTGGCTGCTGCTAGAATCATCTCTTTTCTTAACACTGAAGCCAATTTACTTGTTCTGATGTTATTTGTAATAAATGGTTCGAATTTCACTCTGTACAATCCAGCATAACTGATTGCGGCTAAACCTGTATTTAATCCATTTAATATACCTTGAGCTAACAGTATATATAAGGAACCAAAAACGACTGCAAAACCACTACCTAATTTATCAACATGACCCTCAACAGTATTTTGAAATGCACCTGCGAAACTTCCCCAAAGCCCATCCCAGGGTATATCTCTAAACTTATTTTCAACTTCTGGTTTTAGTTTTTTAAATGAATCTCTCACCTTCGCCTTTAAAACATCTTGATTCAATACAAAAACATTTAGCATATAATTTTTTGAAGAGAATTCATTGTAGCTCATCATCTTTAACAATTTATTTTGAATATTATCAAGCACCCCCATACTACCTAACATCAAAATAATTTCTTTACCGTAAGCTATGCCACTATTCATATCAGATGAATCAAACTGATTAGAAAAGTATGCTACTACTCTATTACAATCCAACCATTTTTCATAAATTTTTGACAAGGGTAAAACATTATTTTCATGTAGCCTCTTCTTTTCATCAGAAAATTTTTTCAGCCATTCCTTTCTTTCTGAATGATCAATTTTACTATGATATTTTCTCCATTCTTCTTCGATCTTTTTTCTCAAATCCTGATGTTTGCTAATTTCAAAATCATAGTCACTTTTTTTCCATACATCACCAGATTTTAAAACTAAATCTGCAGCTCGAGATCTTTGAGTCTCTTTATCTCTAACCTCACCAAACTTATAATTTAATACAAGCCCTTCTCTTACACCCTCTTCAAGAGCTAATAAAGTTTGATGAGTAAATGATTGCTTTTCGTATCCTTTAATAGAATTAACTGCTACATATTTTTTCTCAACAGCAGTTTCAATTTCTGCCAATAACATGACTGGATCATGTAATGCAACCAATAATCCTTTTCCTTTATTCAATCTTTCTGCTGTATTAAATAAGTTTTTTTTGAATCTACTTATTACCTCATCTTGAATTTCCATTATTTTATTAATTGGAACATATTCTAAACCTGTAGTAGACCCTATTGATATCTTAGTCATATGACTACGAAACTTTGAATCTTTGATATGATTATCGATAGTTTTTTTTGTCCATTTATGTGCACTAAAACATATCCAGACATTGCGTTTAGTGTTAGCTTGAGGAACGGTAATTAACATTCCATTTAGTACTCGACTGCCATCAGTGGAGCAAATTTTACATATTGTGTTATTAGTTGATGATAATTGACTAACTTTTAATGTATTTGTTAAACCATGTCTGCTATAACAGGTTATCTCTTTAGGTTTTAACTCATCATAAACATATATATACCCTAAATTTCTTAGACTTTTTAATTCATACGAACCTTTGCCAGAAAGATCTGGATAATTATTAGGCTTATTTATAATTAACTTTCTATTTGTAGATGAGTGATATCCAATTCTAGTTAAATATATTGGCAATCCCTTTTTATTACATGTTTTACAATTTGAATTGTCTGGAAGTTTAGACATCATATTCACCATATATTTTACTCAATATTAAATTTACATCTAATACTGAATTATCTACTTCATATCTAAGTTTCTCATTGATTATTTCAACATCACTTAGATTTATTTTAAAATTATTTTTTTTCGAAAGATTTAACCTGTACCAACCACCATTTATAGATATACTCCAACGTTCAATTTTATTTGATAGATTCAAAAAATTCGGAAATACAGCAGCTAAATGAAGAGCAACTCTCGGATCGTAAACCCTAAAAACATTTTTTTTATTAAAGGATATAATAGAATCAAGAAATAAAGAAAACTCATCAAAATTCAATTTAGTTTCTATTAAATTTTGCAACAAATAAATTTTATCAAATTCAGAAAAATAGGAATGCGTAGTAATTGAAATTAAATCATCCCATATCATTTTTTTCTTATCAAAAGAAATTTTGTTCAAATCAATTAATATAGGGCAAATATTTTTATTTTTAAAAACATTTAAGCCCACAAAATAATATGTTAAACCAAATTCATCAAAAAGTTTATGCAGTTCTGGCCAAAAACCAGACTCTAAGATTGCATAATTAGCCTCAGTAAATTGATTAAAATCTAAAGTAATTTGGCTTATTGTATCAATCGAGTTCAATTGCGGCACTTCCACTGTCTGATGCATCTAATGCTTTATACTCACACATAAGACTTGGTAAACTTAAATTTATATTATTACTTACCACAGGTCCTACGAACTTATGTTGCCCCGCTTTCGCCTCAAACTTCCCGCCAGTCGTTGGTAATATCCCAGAACTATTTAGTTTCACTTGTGAGCCGCCTGCGGTTAGATTAATTTCATTCGGACTAGTGATATAAATCGTATCCTCCGTCGAAATAATCTGCACACCCTTTCTTGCAATCAGATCAGCACCATCCCCTTGAGCTTGAATCTCGATCTTCCCTTTCCCTGCATACAATCGTGCTCCTTCTTGAGCGGCAAATAAGCTGATCTTTTTGCTGGCATGTCCGATGATGCTGTCTTGCGTGCTGGTGTTAATGCTTCCTTGTGCAATCTGGTTGATCTGCC